>CAYQRT010000151.1:0-7453 GCA_964419695.1 uncultured Spirochaetaceae bacterium
GGTCGGCGCACGGATATACGTTGTCCATCCGGGCTTCACTGTCTATCAGGAGTGTGATGCGGTGGTCGAAGATGGAGAAGCCGAGCCTGTATTTAGCCAATGTATTGACGGACTCAATGATCTCGTCACTCAGTATATTTCTCCCCAGGATCCGATTGATCGCCGGAATCTCTTCACTCGAAAGCCGGAGGGACTTCTCTTTTCCCCGTCCGTGGAATACGTCGGACGTTTTAACTATTTCCAGTGGCACCGGCAGTATGTTGTCGCTTATCAATGTAACTTTAATATAAGGTAATTCTTCTTTATAGATGATGGATGTTTTGATCCTGTGTTTTCCGATGACGATATCTTTATACGTGATGAATTCTAGATTTTCCTTTTTGGAATTCCTGTTATACCACCTGAAGAAGCGGTAGAGCAGGCTGCCGGGCCGGCGCAGGAAGGGGACGGCTATCAGGCCCAGCAGGAGAATACCTATCACCAGGGGAAATAGAAACAAGTTGTTCACGGGGTAAAATGATAACCAAGCCGGTGATGAGTGTCAATGAAATGGGGCGCGCCCTTATCCTTGACAGCCCGTCACCAATCCCGTACCGTAGGCCATGGTCATCGTACTGCAGCACAACATCAACGCCAAAGAGAAAGAGGCCATCCGTTCCTTTCTGGAAGCCAAGGGCTTCAAGATCAAGGAGATCGTGGGCGAGGAGGAGACGATCTTCGGCGCCGTGGGCATGGTGAGCGTGGACCACCGTGAGGTGGAACTCATGCCCGGGGTCAAGCGCGTCATTCCCATCTCTTCGCCGTACAAGCTGGCTTCGCGCGAATTCCAGAAGGACGACACCGTCATCACGGTCGGCCCGATCAAGGTGGGCGGCCGGCGGGTGGTGGTCATCGCCGGGCCGTGCGCCGTGGAGTCGCGGGAGCAGATCATGGAAGCGGCCGGCCTGGTGCGAGAGGCCGGGGCCGTGCTTCTGCGGGGGGGCGCCTTCAAGCCGCGGACCAGCCCCTATTCCTTCCAGGGCCTGGGCGAACAGGCGCTCAAGTGGCTCAAGGAGGCGGGCCAGAAATTCGGCATGCCCGTGGTGACCGAGATCGTCACGGCCGAACACGCCGAGCTCCTGAAGGAATACGCCGACCTGCTGCAGATCGGGACGCGCAACATGCAGAACTTCGAGCTTCTCAAGCGGGTGGGCGCCCTGGGCAAACCGGTGCTCTTGAAGCGCGGCCTGGCCGCCACCATCCAGGACCTGCTCATGTCCGCCGAATACCTGCTGGCCCACGGGGCCGAACAGGTCATCCTCTGCGAGCGCGGCATCCGTACCTTCGAAACCGCCACCCGTAACACCCTGGACCTCTCCGCCATTCCGGTGGTAAAAAAACTATCCCACCTGCCCATTTTCGTGGATCCCAGCCATGCCACCGGCCTGAGGGAAAAAGTTCCCTCCATGGCCCTGGCCGCTGTGGCCGCGGGCGCGCACGGCATCACGGTGGAAGTCCACCCCCAGCCGGAGAAAGCGCTTTCCGACGGGCCGCAGTCCCTCTACCCGGAGCAGTTCCGCAAACTGATGCGCGACATCGAGGCCATGGCGCCGGTACTGGAAAAAGAGATGGCGCGCCTGCCGCGGTTGGAGTCCGGCCGGACCAAAGGAAAGCCCGTTCGGCCCGGAACCGCCCCGGCCAAACCGGCGGTGGCCTTCCAGGGCGTACGCGGCTCCTTCAGCGAAAAGGCCATCTCCCTGTATTTCCATGACGACGTGGACCTCGTCCCCGTGCAGGAATTCCGCGGGATCTTCAATGCCGTGCTCGAGGGACGCGCCCGCTGCGGCATGATCCCCATTGAGAACGTCCTCTCCGGATCGATCCACCAGAACTACGACCTGCTGCTGCAGTTTCCGGACATCTCGATCATAGGCGAAATCAAGATACGCATCGTTCACAACCTCATCACCCTCAAGGACGCGGAGATCGCCGACATCAAGCGTGTGTATTCCCACCCTCAGGGGCTGGCCCAGTGCGAGAAGTTCCTGGAGCAGTATCCGCAATGGGAGAAGGTGTCGTTCTACGATACGGCGGGCTCGGCCGGGCACATCGCCCAGGTGGGTTCCAAGGAGAACGCGGCCATCGCCAGCGAGGAATCGGCCGACATCTACGGGCTCAAGATCCTCAAACCGGGGATCGAGACCAATCCGCAGAATTATACGCGTTTCTTCGTCATCTCCCGGGAAGGGGAGGACCGGGTCAAGGATCCCAACCGGGTGAGCATCGTCTTTGCCACCCTGGACAAACCGGGCGCTCTCTTCTTTGCCCTGGAGGTCCTGGCCAGGCGCTCGCTCAACATGACCAAGTTGGAGTCGCGCCCCATTCCGGGCAAGCCGTGGGAGTACATGTTCTATCTGGACCTGGCCCTGCCCGAGGACAGGAAGGCTTTTGACGAGGGCCTGGAGGAACTGAAAGAGCACACCGAGGACCTGCGCGTCCTGGGCCTGTACCGGGTATAACCCCCGGCCCGGTTTCCCGTGGACTGGCGCCGGCTGGCACCTGCTGGACAATACGTTCAGGCTGGTCGGGAAACGTTGATCAGCTTCGGCCGGTAAACAATCGATGGGATGAAGGCGGCGTGCCGCCACAACGTGACCGTCAATGTCGTCAGCCTCAAGGACGACGCTTATTCGAACCTGATGCTTCCCGACGACGACGACGCTTTGACGCGCCGGTCTCCCCCGGGAACGGCCAATCTCTTGCGGGAACCTCTATCACCGACCGCCAGTGACCCGGATGAGGAGGTGAGGGTGAAGGAGCAGTCGTCCCGGTTGGTAAGTTCCAGCTTGATGGCCCCCGAAGTAGTGCGCAGGGAGGAATCCCCGGACAGCGTGATCTTCCGTCCCGTGATCTCACCCGAACTGGACTCGATATCCAGCGCGGCGTTCACCGTGTCCAGGTTCTGACTGCCGGAAGTGGAATGTATCGTGACCGACCGGCCCGCGACCCGGGCCAGAGTCGCCGATCCGGAAGTGACCTCCGCGTCCACGTCCCCCTCAATGTCGCTTATCGCCAGATTCCCGGAACTGGACCGGCAGGAGACGGCGCCTTTCACCTTCTCCAGGTGTTGAGCGCCGGAAGAGGTGCGGCTGGTCACGTCTCCTTCAATATCCGCGAGCCGGATGTCTCCGGATGACGCCGACAAGTCCAGTGCCCCGGAGCATTCCCGTGCCAGAATGGAACCGGAAGAAGCGGCCAGCCGGATGGATTCAGCCTGGTGATTCCGCAATTCGATCCGGCCGGACGAGTTTTTCACCAGATATTTCGTCCCCGCCGGAAGCGAGAACTCAAGGGCGTTTGTACCCATCGGGGCCCCGGAAAAGAGGTCCCCATCGCGTTCCACCCAGATATGGAGTGTGTCTCCCTTCATCTCGTGATGGACGGCGGTAAATTCATCTTCGATCGTCACGCCCACCTTTACGCCGTTTTCAGCCATGCCCGCGGCGGACACGACGCAGAAGGCACCCTCCACCTGGACCGCTTTGACGGAGCGGAAGATTCTCCCGTTCAGTTCCCTGTTCTGAGCCGCGAATTCCGGTTCGCCTTCGGCATAACCGGCCGCGGCGGCCAGGATAACGACGGCAACCGTTGATAGTAAACGCTTCATGAGGCCTCCTCTCAGAGGGAACATTGGGATAACGCCCTCTTTTCGTATGATAGTGTAACACGGAATGGTATAAAGTATGTCACCTGCCCCTCATTCAGCGGGGCCGCCATGGTTGTTGAATTTTTGTCGTGGAGATGTATGGTTGATGTAAATCAGGCTCAATGCGATTGATTTCTCATTGAAATTCAACCGGAGATGGAGGTATGGTGATAGGGTGGACGGATAATGGATTAAAATTCGCCCCTCTAGTATAGAGAAATTGATCCGGCTGCTCCAGTATGGGAGCGGCTGGGTTCGACGCCACGGGTTTTTGTTAATCACTTCGCTTCAGCAAAGGAGAATGCATGGACAATCAAGAGCCTGATATGCAGAAAATCGCCCAAGCTCTGTACGGGTACGCTGCCCAGAGAATGAAGAACGGCGCGTCCGACGAACAGATTGTCGGAGAGCTGAAGGACAAGGGCCTGAAAGAGGAATTGGCCCGCGCCATTGTCTCCAAATTGCGGCCCGTCCATACCGAGGCCAAACACACCGCGGGCCGGAAAAATATGATTTTCGGCGCGTTGTGGTGCGTCGGCGGTCTGATCGCCACCCTGGTCGGTATGTCTGCGGGAGGCGGTTTCTTCATAATATTTTGGGGCGCCATTATTTTCGGCGCCGCCCAATTCATCCGGGGGGCGGTCCTTTATTTTGGCGGCGGTTCGAGCGGCACGCGAACCACCGCTCCTGATCGGTTCCGGGCGGCCTCGACCGCGGGTGGGACGACAGGAGATGAAGGGAAGTCCCCTTCGCTTGCGGACAATGAAACCGCGTCGCGTCCGGCTTTCGCCGGGCTGACGGAACGTGTGGACGGACGAGCCGGGAGCGGATCCCGCCCGGATGTCTCCGGTCTGGCGGAAAGCGCGGGCGATCCGGCCGGGAGAGAGCCGCGGTTTATCAAATGGAACGCGCTGCCCGAGATGGCCCGGCATGAGATCATGGCCGCCCTCGCGGGACCGGGCAGGGCCCTGGCCTCCTCGTTGTTCTCCCCGGCCCGGTTCGTACTTAAACGGCTGCCCCTGATCGCGGTGTCAGCCGTAACGGGACTCATCTGGTACGGGGGGCGTCTGGGCAACGCGGCCTACTCGCCGCTTGATCTCGTCATTCTGTCATTGGCGTGCGCCGGCCTGTTCCTATCCATGGGGGCGATAATCGCGGGCCTGGTGCGTCTCAATCACCTGTCCGTCAAGCCGGGCCGCTACCTCTTTCCCTCCTGCGTGGCCGAGGCGGGACCCGCCGGGGTGAAGGCACATCCGCTGACCGGGGCCCTGGCTGTCACGCGCCAATCCGGCCGTTCGACCGGGACGACGCGTCTTTCCGTGGCTTTCCCGCAAAAGACATTTTCGTTCGACGTCCGAACCGAAGAGGCGCGGGAGATGTGCGACGTCTTCAACAGCCTGCGGCGGACCGGGCCGGCTCCGGATGCAGGCGGTCCATGGGAGGAGCGGTATCGTTCTGATCCTTTTGTCCGTCATTCACTTCTGAACGGGAATACCGCGGCTTCCGCCTCACCCGCTGAGAAACGGGCTCCGGCCGGTTTCCCGCTGCTGCCGGTGACGGCGGCGGCCGCGTTGCTGCTGGCCGCGGGCGCGGGGTACGCCCTGTGGACGTCCTTCAACAGCGCCAGTGACGGGGTTATGTTCGCCCGGCTCCGGGAAGCCCCTTCCACCCCCGCCTACCGGGAGTATCTATCCCGGGGCGGACGGCAAATAATCTCCGCTTCCGATTTGCAGAAAGGTGATGCCGCCCTGGCCGCGGCGCGGTTCGCCGAGGTCAAGGCCAGGCAATCCGTCAAGGCATGGCGGGAATTTCTCGCGGAAAACGAGGACGTTTCCTTGGAGAAAGCCGCCCGGGAGGAGATGGCGGGTCTCTACGGAAAAGCCTTGAGCAAACTGGGTGAAACAGTGCCGGAGAATAAACAGCTGGCCGGCTTCTTCCGGTCCCTTTTTTCATATTTTCAGGAAAAGGGAGTTTCCACGCTGCCCGTGCGCTTCAATCCGCCGGTACAAACCAAATTGGAATTGACCGACAAACTGGTGGCCGTGCTTTCTGACCTGGACGCAAAGATCGCGCCCGTCGCCCCCTGTTTCGCGCGGGGGGACGATTGGCTTGACCATGGCGGTACGGTCAGGCGCCTGAACAACGGCCTGGCGCGGGTCCTGCCCTTTGAGACGGTCGAGGCGGTATTTGACAAGTCGAACCAGGCCGCGGCCGGTGTTCCGATGATCGCCGTGGACTACCTGCTCGTTCCCAACGGATCGGTCTATTCGGGCAGCGGACGCGGCGGATCGCGCAGCAGCGCGTATAAATACTTCGCCGGGTTCGATATCAACGTCACGCTGACCTTCAAGCGTACGGCGGAGGATCCGGGGTATTCCTGCGAGCTTGAGGTCTCACCCCCGGACCAATTCATCACCCGGAGCCTCGGCGGCAGTTCTTCGATCGGCATCACCGCCGTTACCATCTACCGCCGGATGATCAGCCTGTCGTACCGGGGTGTATCGGACAAGATCCTGGAATCCGTTTTCGGGTTGCCGGCGGACTCGTCTCGCGATCCGCAGCTGGCGGAAATAGACGACGCCCTGGAGAGGGTGAACGAAATGGTGGACACGTACAAGGACCGTTGATCGTTCGCTTCATCCCGCCTGGGGGCGCCGGTATTTTTTCTTTTTCATTCCCATCCGCTCCGCCTTGTCGTGTTCGATGCTCCGCGCGCGCTGGTCCTTTTTCATATCCAGATAGCGGATCTCCCGCATGTACTTCTGATACTCCTCATAGCGTTCCTCCGGAAGGGCGCCGCTTTCCAGCGCTTCCTTGACCGCGCATCCCGGCTCCGCGCGGTGCGCGCAGTCCGCAAACCGGCAGCGGCGCGAGAGTTCCGCGACATCCTCGAAATTTAAATCGATCTCGTTCCCGCCGCACCAGAGCTGGAATTCCCGCAACCCGGGCGTATCCAGCAAAAGCCCGCCGCCCGGACAGGGGATAAGGTCCCGGGTGGTGGTGGTATGGCGGCCCTTGCCCACGGCGCCGCTCACGGCGGAGACTTTCTGCCGGTCGTATCCCAGGAGCAGGTTGACCACGGATGATTTTCCCACGCCGGACGAACCCACGAAGGCGACCGTTTCCCCGCGTCCCAGGTACCGCTTCAGACCGTCGATGCCGCTCCCGGTGAGCGCGCTCACCGCGTGGACGTCCATGCCCCGGGCGACCGCCTCCGCCTGTTTCTTCTTTTCCTCCGCGTCCGCGCACAGGTCGGCCTTGTTGAGAAGCACCACCGGCCGCGAACCGCTCTCGTACGCCTGGATCATGAGCCGCTCCAGGCGGTGCAGGTTGAAGTTCAGGTCCAGGCCGATGACGATGAACAGGGTGTCGATGTTGGCTGCCAGCACCTGTTCGGTGGTGGAGCCGCCGTCCGCGATCTCCACCCCCTCGAAGCGTCCCGGCCTCCTGCCGCCCGAAACGGGCTCCTTGCGGACAAAGCGTGTTTTACGCGGCAAAAGAACGTGGATAAGGGTCTTGCGTTCGCCCGGCACGGTCGTGCCGAGCACCCAGTCCCCCACCACCGGGAAGTCGCTTCTCACCCGGGCGTTATTACGAAACCGGCCGGACACACGTGCCTCAGATTCGCCGGTTTCTCCCCGGACCAGGTAGAGTCCGCGATTGTCGGACAGGACACGCGCGGGAAAAAATTCGTCCGGGAGTTCCCGCTTGTTGAATTGCTCTTCGAAATATGGCTTCCAGCCCAGATCAATAAGATCCATTGTAATG
>CAYQRT010000152.1:0-7420 GCA_964419695.1 uncultured Spirochaetaceae bacterium
TCATCGACAATAACTGCGATTTTATCCAGGGATATTTTCTCAGCCGGCCTTTGCCGCATGAAAAAATTAAGGCAATTCTGGAACAAGAAGCCAAGGGCGAAGGTATCGGCGTCCAGCTGATAAAGAAAATAAATGGAAGCCTGTGACAAACGGTGAATACGATTATAAGGCCTGAAATATATTAAAAAGGAGGCAGAGCATTATGGAAACCATCTGCGGATTATTTGAGAGGTTTACCAAGAGGCTTTTTATCTTTCCGGGAGTATTTTTCCTGGGTCTTGCCTTAAGCGGCTGCGGCGCAGAACCCAAAGTATACCAGGTGGGCATTCTCTGCGGTCTTGAATATTTTGCCGATACGGCCGACGGCTTCAAGGCCAAAATGACGGCATTAGGCTATGGTGAAGGAAAAAACATCGTTTATGATTTTCAGCAGACAAGCTTCGAGCCCGATAAAGAACGGCACATCGCTGAAAAATTTATTAGCGACAAGGTTGACTTGATTTTTGTTTTTCCCACGGAAGTCGCGCTGGAAGTAAAATCAGCCACCCGGGGAACAAAAGTCCCGGTCATTTTTGGTATCTCCTACACGGAAGGTACGGACCTTATCCAAAGCGTGGTCCAACCGGGAGAAAACATCACCGGCGTTCGCTGGCCCGGTACGGATATGACGCTGAAGAATTTTGAAACATTGCTCGAACTGATTCCGAAAACCAAACGAATATGGGTGCCTTATATGAAAGGCTATCCCAGTATCCCCAGTCAACTGGAAGCATTACGGCCGATCGCCGCGGCGGCAGGCGTAACGGTAATAGAAGCTCCTATTAGCGGTTTGGCTGACATTAAATCTACTTTGCAGAAATTGGCCGGCACCAACATTGATATAGACGCGGTGCTGACGGTTTATGATCCCCTCATGGCAACGCCTGTGACCGCTTTGGCAATCGTTGATTTCTGGACTAACAAAAAAGTGCCGGTGGTCGGTCCTGTCACATTTGGCGGTATTTCCGGACTGATTATCGACAATATTGAAACCGGCCAGCTGGCGGCTGTCCTGGCGGATAAAATTTTCAAAGGCGCTCCGGCAGGAACCATTCCCGTGGTTTCACCCGAGGCGCATCTTTGGGTTAATTATAAAGCGATGCAAACGTTGGGGATAAAGGCGTCTGAGGATCTTCTCAGCCGGGCATATAAAATCATCCGCTAGTGCGGCGAGCTACTACAAACGTTACCCTCGGGAGGCAACATACAATGCGACACCATGGAAATTTTCAAAATAGGAAAATAAATAACCGGATAATATATATTGGCGCAATCTCGATTATCCTGCTTTTGAGCGGCTGCGGTGCAAAGCCCACAGTGTACCATGTGGGCATTCTTGCCTGCCTTGATTATTTTGCACCGCTCCCGGACGGTTTCAAGGAAGGAATGGTTAAACTCGGATACGTGGAAAACAAAAACGTCGTTTATGACATCCAGAAAACTGTCGGAGAGGTGGAAGAAGAACAGAAACGGATACTTGAAAAATTTGTATCTGATAAGGTTGATCTGATTGTGGTTGCGCCAACCGGGGCGGCGCTTCAGGCCAAAACTGTCGCCATGAAAAGCGGTATTCCGGTTGTTTTTGCGGCCGCTTTCACGGAGGGGAACAACCTGGTCGAAAACATACGTCAACCCGGCGGAAATCTAACGGGAGTACGCTGGCCCTCGAGTCCGGAGATTGACATTAAAAATTTCGAGGTACTGCATCAAATAATGCCGCGGGTCAAGAGATTATGGGTAAGTTATCAAAAGGATTACACTACGATACAGCTCCAAATTGAGGCATTACGATCTGCGGCCGAATCATCAGGCATTACTTTGGTAGAGGTTCCGCTCCGGAATATTGAAGATATACGAACCGATCTAGATGCGCGCGACAAATCCGGCAACACCGGTATGGATGCCATCATCTTTATAAATGAGCCTCTCGCCGTCTCGGGTGAAGGTTATGCACTAGTCACCGGCTTTGCGCGCAGGCACAAGATACCCGTCATTGGCCCCGTCAGTGATACAACTATATTTTCTCTAGCACCCGAGCCATACAAATCCGGTAAGCAGAGCGCCTATCTGGCTGATAAAGTCCTCAAAGGCACGCCCGCCGGAACAATACCTGTTCTCACACTGGAGAACACTCTGATAATAAACTATAAAGCGATTCAAAAAATGGGATGGCATATAAATGAGAAAATACTAAGCCAGGCAGACGAAATCATCCGCTAGCAGAGATTAAATTTAAAACAGGAGAAACGATCATGACTAGAAATAGGAATTCTTATAATCGGACCGGCCAAAGGCTTATTATTGTTGAGGTCGTTTTTGTTGTCCTGTCTTTGATAACCTGCGGTTCAAAGCCAAAGGTTTACCATGTGGGAATCCTCTCCGGACTGGATTATTTTGCCCGTACGACCGACGGTTTCAAGGATAAAATGTCCGAACTGGGCTATGGAGAGGGTGAGAATATAATATATGATATGCAGAAAACGCAGTTTGACCCGCCGGCGGAACAGAAAATTCTTAAGAAATTTGTCGCGGATAAGGTTGACCTGATTCTCTCGTTTCCGACGGAGGTGTCTCTAGAGGCAAAGGCCGCCATTGCAGGTACAAAAATCCCTCTGGTCTTTGCCAATGCCAACATCGAAGGAGTCGACCTGATCAGAAGCATACCGGAACCCGGCGGGAATATTACCGGCGTCCGCTATCCGGGTCCGGACTTGGCCCGAAAGCGCTTGGAGATCCTGCGTGAACTGGCGCCGCAGGCCAGGCGGATATGCGTATTCTACCAGAAAGGATATCCAACTGTCGCCGGTCAGTTGGAGGTATTGCGCCCTGCCGCCGTGTCCGCGGGCATCATATTGCTGGAAAAACCCGTCGAAAACGCGGCTGAACTTCAAGCTATTCTCCAGAAGCGGGCTGAAGTAAACGATTTAAATATGGACGCCATCCTGATGATCGCCGAGCCGCTTTGTGTATCGCCAGATGCTTTTGCGGTGCTGGCAAAGTTTGCGATGGAACACAAGATCCCGGTTGGCGGCGCGCTCATGGTGGTAGGGAACTATGAGTCCCTATTTGGCGTATCGACTGAACACGCCGCCACGGGCGGACAGGCGGCGGTTCTGGCCGACAAAATCCTTAAGGGCGTTCCCGCCGGCACTATCATGGTCGTCTCAGCCGATAGCTTTTTGCAGATTAATTACCGGGCGGCTCAAAAGCTGGGCTTGAACGTAAGCGAGAAATTATTAAGCCTGGCAAACGAAATCATCCGCTAGCGTGGGTATGTCCGGACTCTCCCTGTCGATGCATCCCACTCCTGACGCGTAACGGAGATACGTGATGATAACCTTACAAAGGAAAGCGAAAAAGGATAAAAAAAGCCGGGGCCTGTCATTGACTCTGGTTATCGCTTTTCTGTCTTTTGTGCTCGCCGTAATGCTTATTTGGGGAAGTTTCGGGGTATTGTTCAGCTTCCAAGCCCAACAGAAAATTGTATTTTCCAAGCAGCAGCTTATCGCACAAAACGCGGCCAATACCGTAGTCGGTTTCATACAGGATAAATTAAGCGTGCTGGAGACCACGGCCAGGCTCCTTGATCCAGGCGCTACTTCCCCGCAAGAACGGGATCGCATCCTCAACCATCTCCTGGGCCCGTATCCCGTTTTTCGTAATTTGATTTTGCTTGATTCCAAAAAACAAAAAATGGCGGCAATCTCCCGTTTATCGCGGGAAGGATCCGACAAACTGGATAAACGGTTTGGGAACGATTTATTTACTCAAACCAGACGGGATAAGATATATGTCAGTCCGGTATATGTTGATGACGTGACCAGTGAACCGATGATTCTTATGGCCGTCCCCGTAAACGATGTCTTTGGGAATTATCACGCGGTATTGATAGCCGAGGTGAATCTGAAATTTATGTGGGATCTGGTGGGAGGAATGAAGGTCGGTAATACTGGTCTGGCCTACGTGGTGGACAAGCAGGGGAAATTGATTGCTTTCGGCGATATCTCCCGCGTTTTAAAAGGTGAAAATACCAGCAATGTAAAAGTCGTTGATGAGTTTATGAAGGATACCGAGCCAACGACGGAAAACAGGGTAATTTTTTTTACAGGAATAAATGGAGAGTCGGTGATCGGCACGTACGTTTCACTCGGAAATCCCGATTGGGCGCTGGTAACTGAACTGCCCGCTGCAGAAGCTTATCATACGGTTATTCGGACCATACTTACCATAGCGCTCTTTACTATCCTTATGGCGGCATTGGCCGGCTGGTTAGGCGTTTACCTGGCGCGCCGGTTGTCCGCTCCCATTATCAATGTAATGAAAACGGCCGCCCGGATTGCCGGCGGCGAGATCAATTTGCAGGTGGAAGTAAGCGGGCCCGCGGAAATTTCAAGCCTGGCGGAGGCTTTTAACAGCATGACCGCGCAACTACGTGAAATCATCAATAAACTGGAACAGCGCAGCCGTTCCCTGCAGAAGACGGTTCAGGAATATGTTGAGTATATGGATGACGTAGGGAAAGGCAGGCTGGATGCGCGTCTGGCGCTCCGGGAGAACGGCGAAGAAACCGCCGAGCCATTGATCAGGCTGGGGCGCCAGTTGAACGATACCACCGCCAATCTACAGAAGAAAATCGAACAAATTCAGGAGACGACGAACAAACTGCTGCGCCAGGAAGAAATACTTAAAATGTATTCGGTAAAATTGGAACACAGCAACAAGGAACTGGAGCAATTCGCATACATAGCCTCTCACGACCTTCAGGAACCACTGAGGAAATTGTTTTTTTTCGGAGACAGATTAAGGGAGGAATACGGGAAAACCCTGGATGGGAATGCGCTCGACTACATCAACAGGATGAATAACGCCATCTTGAGAATGCAGAGCCTTATCAAGGATTTACTGGAATACTCGAGGGTAACGACCAAAAATAAACCTTTCGAAACAACCGATCTCAATGTCATAATGAAAGGCGTTATCGACGACCTTGAGATAAGGATACGCGAAACCGGCGCTGAAATCAGCGCCGAACCTTTTCCCAACGTCTACGCCGATCCGCTCCAGATGAGGCAACTGTTCCAGAATATCATAGGTAACGCCATAAAATACCATAGGGAAAACGTTGCGCCGGTCATCAACCTGGCGTCCCGAATAATCAAGCATGAAGAAGATCATTATTGCGAAATAGAAATACGCGATAATGGAATAGGATTCGACAATCGATATTCCGATCAGATATTCGGATTGTTTCAGCGTCTTCACGGTAGAAGCGCATACGAAGGCACCGGTATAGGTTTGTCCATATGCAAAAAGATCGTGGAACAGCACGGCGGCGTTATCCGGGCTTCCGGTACAGAAGGGGAGGGCGCGACTTTTTATATTACACTGCCGTTACAAAACGAAGACAATCGAATTCAGGGAAGCGATCCAACGACAAGTGAATAATCCGCCCCGTAACCTGGCGGGATTGATCATCACTCCCCGGGTGTTCAATGGAAATGCTGAAAAAGAAACCTCCATATCCTCAAAACGGGAGTATTTCTGGACAATTCCCTCAAACAGTTCTCTCAGTTGGAAAAGTTTCTTTTCCCGGTCCATGACATTAGTGTCTGGCAACAAAACAATAATGTCAGGCGTGTCTGCGTCGGAAGGAGCCGGCGGCCGGCCCGCAATCCGGATTGCCGCTTGGACCGAAAATGAGTATTATTCAAGCGATGAACTTCGACCGAAAACGAATGACAGTTATCCTCCGTTCCGCGTTGATGCTGTTAACGATGTTGCTTATCCTTTCGGTCATTCTCTCGCCGGTTGTCTCAGCCCTGTTGTTCCTGGCCGGCGCGGGCGCAATCGGCTTGGTGGTTCTCGCCGGCCGCCGGACTGAAAAAGTCAGGATCAAAACAAGCCGCTACCGTTCCCTCCCGCCCGGCCGCAGCCCTCCCTTTTTCTCCTAATCGTTTTTTACCGACACAACCATCCCCGGAAACAAGAGGCAGGTAAACCTGGTCACGCGGGGAGACGAGGACACGGGAGGACCGTCCATGCGGAAAAACAAACGCTCGCGATTTCTCTTGAGCAGACTGCGGGGCATCGGCATTGAGACCGATCTCAGGCCCTACCAGAAAATTATTGATACCATGAGGAAATTCGATTTCAGGCGCAGCGATGGGAATCGCCTGTCGGGCCGAGCAGCCCGGATAAAATCAGACCTGGCGGCCGGAACCGGTCTGGCCCACATATTGCCCGAGGCGTTCGCCCTGACCGCCGAATGGGCGGCGCGCCTGCTGGGGCTGCGTCCGTTCGACACGCAGCTTCTGGCCGGGATCGTCCTGGCCCGGGGCAAGCTGGCGGAAATGGCCACCGGGGAGGGCAAGACCCTGGCCGCGGTGTTCCCGGCCGTATGGCGGGCGCTGGGTGGCGGGCGCGTGCACGTGATGACCGCCAATGACTACCTGGCGCGGCGGGACGCGCGCTGGATGGGTCCGGTGTACCGGGCCATGGGCCTGCGCGCCGCGTACGTGACCGAAACCATGTCCCCCCGCCGGCGCCGGGCCGCCTACGCCGCGGACGTCACCTACGTCACGGCCCGGCAGGCGGGTTTCGATTTTCTCCGGGATTCGCTGGCCGGACGGGATGACGTTCTCCTTCATAGGGAACTCGATGCGGTCATTGTGGACGAGGCCGATTTCCTGCTGGTAGACGAGGCGCGTGTGCCCCTGGTCCTGGCGGCCCGGGATCCGGCGGCCGAATACGATCCCGCGCGCGTTGGCCGCGTGGCCGCCGGCCTGGAAGACGGCGTTGATTTTGAGGTGGATCGGGTCAAGCGTTCATTGCACCTGACCCTGGGCGGCGAGAAACGCGTTCGCCGCCTGCTCGGCATCGGCGGCCTGCACCGGGCCGAACACGGGCGCACCTGGGCTGCCCTGCACGTGACCCTCCTGGCCCGCCATCTCCTGACGCGGGACGTGGATTACATTGTCCGCGACCAAAGAATAGAGATGGTGGACGAGCTCACCGGGCGGATCGCGCACGAGCGGCGCTGGCCGTACGGCATCCAGGCGGCGCTGGAAGTCAAAGAGGGCCTGGAGGTCAGGGAGCAGGGACGGATCCACGGATCGATCACCACGCAGCATCTGCTTTCTCTCTACCGCACCCGGGCGGGCATGACCGCCACGGCCGTGCCCGCGGCCGAGGAACTGCTGCGCTTCTACGGCCTGGCCACGGTGGTGATCCCCCCCCACCGGCCCGTGATCCGCCGCGACCGGCCGGACGCGGTGTTTCTGACCCGGGAGGCCAAAGAGCGGGCCCTGCTGGCCGAGATCGAACGCGAGCACGCCCGCGGCCGTCCCCTGCTGGTGGGTACGCGTTCCGTGGCCGAGTCCGA
>CAYQRT010000153.1:0-7401 GCA_964419695.1 uncultured Spirochaetaceae bacterium
GCAGGCAAGGGGCATGTCAGCATTTAGCTTGAGAGCATCGGTGAAGTAAGCATCCGCTTTTTTTATGTCTGTTGAAAGGAAATATATCCGCCCGATGTGGAAGAGGAGACCGGCGTCCCCGGGATCAATGCCTGACGCCTCCAGGTAATTGATAAGCGCCAATTCCTTGTCACCGCGCGATTCATGAATTTTCCCCAGAGTGAAATACGCCAGCTTGTTCGTCTTGTCGCCATCAATCGCCTTTTTACAGCGCGAGAGGGCGGTCTTGGATTGTTCTTCATTCTGCGGATTTTCCTCAAACAACGCGGCGCCCAAATAGGCATTGGCGTCACTGTTTTCAGGATCCGCAACCAGCACCTTGAGTAAAAATTCTTTCGCGCCCTGGTAATCTCCCGCTTTATACAAGGCGATTCCGTTCAACAAGTACCGCGTCAGAATTTCAGGATCACACGCATCAGACGAAGGCTCATCCGAGGTTTTTGTGTTTTCAACCGGCTTATAAACAACGGGCGTGGACCGGGATGTGAGTTTCAGAGCCTCAATCGACTGCCTGAGTTCAGCCAACACACGAGCCTGTACCCGTGATGCTTCCGTATTATCCCGCCGCTCGAGAATCCCGACTACTGAAGACGATGTAGTCGAACGGGCGTGCCTAATCCGTTCTTTTTGTATCTTGTCCAACCATAAAACCGCATCACTGTCCCCCGTATCCCGGGAGAGGAGTTGACCGGCCAAAATCTCCGCAGCCCGCCAATTCCCTTTATTGAAATATTGTGCAATCCGCACGAGAATTTCTTCTCGTTTTTGAACCACGCCCGGATCGCCGCTCAATGATAAAATCATATTCATCAATTGAACCGCCAGGAGTGAAATAAGAATGAAATAGATCAATTTGTTCATGTTCTTTTTACCATTCATTCCACTTTCCTTACCCGTCCACATGCAGAAAAATCGTGTTTGAGCATCCTCACATTCCCACCGAACAATTCTCTGCTTGCCGCTTCGTTGTTTATATGCATATCGTAGATGAGTAGAAAATCACGCGCAAAATTTGCGGATATGTTCCGGTTGTTGCGAGATTATTTTCCAGGAAACGTGACGGGATGAGTTATAAGGATTTATTTTTTGAGGGCGATATACTCCTGATCAATCAATTAGTGGTATCCGTATCCCACCGCGAACGGGGCGTGGAAAAATTCAACACAAACGCGATTACCGTTTACAAGGCCTGCGGGATTGATCAGGAATCCCCGTTATTGGGCAGGGAGTTTCATGAATGGCGCCCGTGGCAGAAAATCACAATCCCTCGGCCTTCTGGAGAGCCGAACACAACCGCCGCACGAACCGCGCCAGCGGCGCACCGTCGATAACGTCATGATCGGCCAGCAAGGTGAGATGGGCGATCTGCCGTATTTCCACCCGGCCTGCCACGGCCCATGGTTTTTCCACGATCGATCCCAGCGCGAAACACAATGGGTGATAGGACTTGGGCAGAATCCAGGCCGGCGCGTTGCCCGTCATGCCGGTGGCGGTGAACACGGCGGACCCCATGATTCGGTGGGCCCGGAAGGGATTGCGCATGAACCAGCGCAACAGCGTCCGGCGCAGCCAGCCGGGCAGGAAAAAGAAAAGCCCCTGGGTCCGTCCCGCCACCCCCGCGTTCACGGCATACGTGTTCTTCCCGGCCGGGGCGGCCGCCTCCCGCAGCATCATTGTGATCTCCTCCAGGCTGAGGGTATCCGCGTTCCGCACCACCAGCGGCACCGGCGCCAACACTCCGTCCGCCTTCCTCTCCACGGCCACCGAGATCGTCGCCCCCGTGAACCGTACCTTCCGCCTTCGGCCCAGGCGCCGGGCGTTTACTTCCCCGTCCGCCGCTAAAGCCAGGGCAATGACGTGAATCATCCAGGCGGCGAATGAAACGCGCCCTCCCGACCGCGCCGTCTCCCGCAACCGCCGCCGGGCCAGAGTGACGTCCACCTCCAACAGACCGGCCACGTGGTGGCGGTCCCGGGCAATCCGGCCCAGGTCGACCGTCCCCAGCCGGGACGCTGGAAAGGTTGTTATGGAATGCGGTTCCCTCATGACTTTTCCTCCCTAATCATTCGCGCGCGCTCCTGTATATGTCCCCGGTCAGCCGTGCGGTCCGCTCCAGCGAATAGAGTTCCCTCACCCGGGCGCACCCGGCGGCGCCCATTCCGCGCGCCCGCGGCCGGTCCGCCAGAACGTTGTGCAAGGCGTCCGCCAGTAAGGGGACGTCCCCGGGCGGGTACAAAACGCCGCCCTGGCTCGCTTCCACCAGTTCCGTAAACCCGCCCAGGCGCGGCGCCACCACCGGCACCCCGGAGGCCAGCGCCTCCAGCAGGAACATGCCGAAAGCTTCGGGTTCGCGCCGCGGCACGCAGAGTACCGAAAGCCGGCGCAGGAATTCAAAGCGCCGGGTGCGGTCATAGCCGGTATGTAATTCCACGTGCCGGCCCAGCGCCAACGTCCGGACAAGTTTTTTCACACGCCGCACGTAGGGAGCATCGTCACCCGTCATCCCGCCGTACACCAGCAGTCTCGTATCCGCCAGATCAGGCTCATCAATCAGTCTGCGCAACGCCTGGAGAAGCGTATCCAGACCCGACTCCTCCTGGATACGGGACAAAAAACCGACCACCGGCGGCCACGGCGCCCGGTCGCGGCAGGCGTACCGGTCCGGATCCACGCCGGGAGGCACAACCGCCACCGCGGCGGGATCGAGTCCCAGACGGGGAACCATGAAATCCCGGTAATAACCGCTGACGGCCGTGAATTGGTCGACGGCCCGCGCGTCACGCGCCAGGAGTTCCCAGGCCCTTTCGCGCGCTTCCTTTCCCATGGGATCGATCCAGACGTGTTCGTCCTGCAGCGTACAGACCACGGCGGCGCCGATCCGCTTCTTCACCGCCGGGGCCAGGCCCAGGAGCAGGGCGTTGGAGAGGTGGACGATGTCCGGTTTCACCGCCGTGCCCAGCCAGTAGATGAGTCGTTCCAGTTCCACCGCCTGGGCGCCCTCCGTCCCCCGCAGCAGGGAGAGAGTCATCTCCTCCAACCCGGCCGCCCGGGTGGACCCGGCCAGGCGCGCGGCCAGGGATAAAAAAATACGGGCATTAAGGAAGCGGTCGAACCCGGCCGGCAGCCGCCGGAAGAAGGAATACCGCTGCCGCAGGTAAAGGGCGATGGCGCCGTAGAAAAGCGGCGTCTCGCCGGCCGGCTCGCCCGCGAACAGAGGCAGGTACATGGGAACGGACCAGACCTCGATCCCGGTCTTGCGCAACGCGCCGGTCAGGCCGCTGTCACGAAGGCAGTTCTCGCAATAAAAACTTCCCCCCGAACCGGGGATGATGTAAGCGACGCGCATGGCCCTATCATTACTTTCCCGCAAAGACATACACGCTACCGTCCAGGGCGCCCACCGTCAGATATCCGGCAGCGAAAGCGGGCGAACCCTTCACCCCGGCCCCCAGGCGGTAGGATGATATCAAGCGGCCGGTGGTAAGTTCCAGTACGGTTCCTTCACCGTCAACGGAAAAAACGAGCGCCCGGACGCCGTCGGATAATGACGAGCTTTCGAATTCGTCACTCCCGTGATAGCGCCATAACCGCGCTCCGGTTTTCCGATCCAGGCAGTAGAGGAACTTGTCTTTCGCTCCGATCACGATATATTTATCAGTTACTGACGGCGAGGCCGAAAAGCCCCGGCTTTCGTCAGGCAGTGAGAAACTCCAGAGCACGGCGGCCTGCTTCACGTCAATGGCCAGAAAGCGGCCCGCGTAGTTGCCCACATAGGCGATCCCGTCCGCCAGGGCGGCGGAACCGGCTATGTAGGCGCCCGTGTCCACGGCCGTGACCTCTTTGCCCCAGGCCAGGTCCATTATGTGCAGGGCCGCGTCGCAGCCGCCCACCACGGCCCGGTCACCCTCCACCGCCGCGGCGCCATTGATGTAATTTCCGGTCTCGAACGACCATGTTTGTTGGCCGTGGTCCAGACTGAAGGCGTACAGTGAGTTGTCGTAACTCCCCGCCAATATTTCAGCGGTGCCGTCCCGGCCCGGATAGACGTTGACCGATCCCATGATACGCGCCCCGGTCTCCGCCTTCCAGAGGAGCCGGCCCGAGTCAGCGCTCAGGGCGTAGACCAGCCCGTCCAGCCCGCCGATCACCAGCAGATTTTTTGCCTTAATATACAAGGGAGAGGCTTCGAAACCGTCCGCCAGTCCAAATTCCCAGACCTGACGCCGCGTCTCCAAATCGAACGCGCGGAGCAGGCCGTCCATGGCGGCCACGTACAACAGGCCGCCGCCAATCACGGGTGAGGAAGTGATGCTGTCTCCCGCCTTGAGGGTGAAGGCCGGCGTCAGCCGCTCGGGCAGGGGCGTCCCGGTCACGCCGCGCAGGTCGCTCGTCCCGCGAAACACCGGCCAGTCGGTCCGCGCCACCGGCGGGGCCGTGTTGTGGACCCGTTCCGACTTGTGGCAGGCGACAGCGCCAAGGAGGAAGGAACCACAGATGAACGCGGATAAACACAGATGAATAAGAGAGAGGGTGTACGGTTTTATTTGATGAAAGGTTATTAGTGCCATATATTTAAAACTGCCAAGCTTCTCCCCGAGATGAAACGTTATTCCAAAAATGTGTGAGCGCAGCCAACCGCCGATAAACACCGATGAACGCCGATGAGAAAATGAAGAAAGGCTTACTTTGTTCTTCAAAATCATCATCCTTCGTTGAGAATCACACATCCATTGTGACACATTCATTTCCGTTTTCCCATTCCTCTCTTATGCTCTCTCCATACTTCCTCATCCGCGGTCATCGACGTCCATCCACGATTTCCCCTTCCTCCGTCAAGCCGGCGGCTGCTTGCGGAACAGGATGTTCATCACGTCAACGGTGAGAAAGATCTGATCTCCCTCCGCGGCCGGCGCGTAAAGGTCCAGGATATTTTTATCCGTTTCCCGGATCAGGTGTTGGTACGCTTCGCTCAACACCTGCGGATAGCGGATAGTAGTCATAACTTCCGTTATAACATGGAAGCCGCAGCCGGCGGCCAGAGATCGGATCTCATCCCGGGAGTAGTAGCGGACGTGACCGTCGGCCCGCAGTAACTGATAACGGTTGATGAAGTCGGCCGAGTCGCCGGGGGCGGGTGTGGGGTCGGCCAGAAGAAAGTACCCATCCGCTCCGGACACCCGGGCTATCTCACGGAAAGACTTCTGTGGATCGGGGAAATGGTGGAAGGCGTAGCGCGACACCACGCCGTGGAACATTCCGTCCGGATAGGGGAACCCGCCCCCGTCAAACCGGTCAAAAGCAATCCCGTCCAGACCGGCTGCCCGCGCCAGTTCATTATCTTTCTCAATGGCGGCGCGTGCGATGTCCAGCCCGCGGACCGTGATGCCCGGTTCTCGCCGCGCCAGCGCGAAGGCGATGAAGCCGTTACCGGTCCCCAGATCAAGATACGCCCGGCCCGGCACCAACTCGCACATACCAACCAGCGTTTCCCGATGCGCATCGTCCGCGATTATTGCCTGGTACTCGGGTTTGTGCAGCAAGCCATCGAACCGATCCCGTGCCGCCTTGATGATGTCGTTATCATTCATCTGCATTCCTGCTTTGTTCATCGGCGGCTGGCTGCTCCCACCCATGTCATCGTTGAGCTGCCACGTCGGGGAGCAGCTTGGCAGTTTCGATCGTAATGTTGTGCCGCCTGATGTTTCATGAAACTGCACCCGCCTTCCAGGCCAAGGCCCCGGTCGGGCAGGCGGCCACACAGTCGGCGGCGGCCACGGTCAGGGCCTCGGCCAGCGGACGGCCGAAGGGCACGCCGATCGTCATCTCAAAGCCGCGGCCGATCAGGGCCAGGCCGAGCGGTTCGCCCCGGGCCCGGCCGATACGCACGCAGCGGCCGCACTTGATGCACTTCCCCGGCTCGAGCGTCACGGCCGGATGAGTGTCCACGCGGCGGAAAGGCGGGCGCCCGGACAGGCGGACCCGGCGTTGGGGAAGATGCGCGGTAACAACGCGGCGAAACGCGCAATCGTCCCGCTTGCGGCAGGCGCAATGAAAGCAGCGGGCCGCTTCCGCCGCGGCCTCCTCGCCGGAGGCATCGCCCATCATCCCGGTATTTCTCGGCGCGGGAGAAGCGGTCCGCAGGAACTCATCCAGTTCTTCCGCGGTCAGGCCGGACAGGTGGGAGTCAAACGGCCGTTTTTCCGGCGCGGTTTGCCCGGTGGCCAGATACCGGGTGAGGGCCAGCGCCGCCGCCCTCCCCTCCCGCAGGGCATGCACCGCCTGGCGCATCTCCCGCACCGCGCCGCCCACGGCAAAAACACCGGGCCGCGAGGAGGCGAACGTCTCACGATCCACCGCCACGCCCGTGGCGGAAACGTCCAATCCGGCTTCAGTAAAATAATTCGCCGGTTTCCCACCGCAGGCCAGAACCAGCCCGTCGTACACAGCGAACAGTTTTTTCAGCTCCGCGGATCCGATGACGGAGTCATAGATAATCCGTACGCCCAAGCGAGCGATTCGCCCCGTCTCCCGTTCCAGCGCACCAAGCACGTCCGCGTCGTTGTGGTACATGGTCCGTAATCCCCCGCCCGGTTGCGACTCTTTTTCCATTATAGTCACGTCGTGCCCCGCTAAGGCGAGGAAGTAGGCGGCGCCCAATCCATCCAATCCGGCGCCCACCACCGCGACGCGCTTGCCGGTGGCCGGCGCCCGCGCCGGGATACGTGTTCCGGCCCGATCGCCCGCGTACTTCTCCAGCGTCTTGATCGAAACCGCCCCGTCGGTCCGGCCGCGGCGGCAGACTCTTTCACACGACGCGTCGCAGAGGCGGCCCATGAGCGAGGGGAACGGGTTATGCGACAAGAATACGGCCACGGCCTCCGGCACACGTCCGGTCGCCAGGAACTGAAGCGCCCGATCCACGTCGATGAAAAGGGGACAGCCGCGCCGGCAGGGCGCTTCGCAGTCGCCCGCGTGCTCGGCGGCCAATAGATCGAGGACGCGGGCCCGGGCCGCTTTGATCTCCGGCGTATCGGTGAGTACGCGCATATCATCTTCCGCCCGGGCGGCGCAGGCCGGAAGCAACCGGCCGGTCATCTCGTTCTTCACCATGCAGACCAGGCACGTCGGCTCGGGTTCAAAACCGGGCAAGGTACAAAGGACGGGGATCTCAATGCCGCAGGCGCGGGCCGCCTCCAACAGGGTGGCACCCTCCTGCACGGCAACCGCTTGTCCGTCGATCGTCAGGCGGACCATACTTACCGCACCTCAACGGCGTCCGCGGGGCAGACCCGGCGGCAGGAATCACAGCGCGTGCACTTCTGCGTGTCGATCACGTGCCGTTCGTACGGGGTATAGGCAATG
>CAYQRT010000154.1:0-7312 GCA_964419695.1 uncultured Spirochaetaceae bacterium
CCTACCGCCCGTTTCTTTTGCCGAACAGACGCCGCAGGATGCCCTTCTTTTTCTCCGTCTTCTCCGCGTACACGCCCATCTGACGGAATTTCTCAAAGCGTTCCCTGAGGAGCTGGTCCTTGGTTTTGGCGCCCAGGCGCTCCAGGGAACCCAGGATGGCGTTCTTTATGTTGGCCGCCGCCACTTCCGGGTTCTTATGCGCGCCGCCCACGGGTTCTTCGATGATCGCGTCAATGACCTTGATGTCGTAGAGGTCGCGGGCCGTGAGTTTCATAAGGGAAGCCGCGTATTCGGCCTTGGAGCCGTCGCGCAGCAGGATGGAGGCGCAGCCTTCGGGACTGATGACCGAGTAGATGGCGTTCTGCAGCATGTAGACCACGTCGCCGATGCCGATGCCCAGGGCGCCGCCCGAACCGCCCTGGCCGATGATCACGATAATGATGGGCGTCTTGACGGAAAAGAACTCCCGCAAATTGTGGGCGATGGCCTCGCCGATGCCGCGTTCCTCGGCCGCCACGCCGGGATAGGCGCCGCCCGTGTCCACCAACGAAATGATCGGCCGGCCGAACTTCTCCGCCTGCCTGACCAAGCGCAGGGCCTTGCGGTAGCCGTCGGGCAGGGCCATGCCGCCGTTGCGCACCAAATTTTCCTTGAGGTTGCGGCCGCGCTGCTGGCCGATGACGGTCACCGGCTTGCCGTTCAGCTTGGCAATACCGCCGATCATGGCCGGATCGTCGGAGAAGAACCTGTCCCCGTGCAGTTCCATGAAATCGTCAAAGATGAGTTTGATGTAGTCCATGGAGGTGGGCCGATCCACCAGACGGGAGGTTTTCACCGTCTGCCAGGCGCTGCCCGTATGGTTGCCGCTGTTCGCGAGTTTGGATTCCAGCAGTTGAATTTCGTCGTGAATATTGATCTGTTCCCGGCTGGCCAACTGCTTGAGTTCAGCCAGTTTCCTGCGTAATTCTCTTTCTTTCATTTACCCGTCCTCTGCGCCGCGGCGTGGGTTTCAATAAGGAAGGACAGCCGCCGGCGCAGATCCTTGCGCGGTACGATGACGTCCACGAAACCCCTTTCCAGCTGGAACTCGGCGGTCTGAAAATTATCGGGAAGCTTTTCCTTCAGGGTGCCGTCCACCACGCGCCTCCCGGCGAACCCGACCAGGGCGCCCGGCTCGGAAAGGATGACGTCGCCCAGCATGCCGAAGGAGGCGGTGGCCCCGCCCGAGGTGGGATCGGTGAGCACGACGAAGAAGGGAATCTGTTTGGCGTCAAGCATGCTGGCCGCGGCCGAGGTCTTGGCCATCTGCATGAGCGAGAGAATGCCCTCCTGCATGCGCATGCCGCCGGAGGCGGTAAAGCAGATGAGGGGAATCTGTTTATCCGCGGCCGTGAGCATGGCGCGGGTCAGCTTCTCCCCCACCACGCTTCCCACGCTGCCGCCGCGGAAATCGAAACTCATGACGGCCAGCACCGCTTCGCGCCCGTCGATCCGGCAGATGCCGGTGACCATGGCCTCCTTCAGGCCGGTCTTCTTCATGTCCGAGACGAGCTTCTGTTCGTAATCCGGGAAGTCCAGCGGATTGAGGCTTTCCAGATCCGAGGCGAATTCATGAAACATGCCGCCGTCGGCCGTGAATTTGATCCGCTCCCAGGGGGTGATGCGGAAGTGATGGTTGCAGGAGGGACAGACGTAGAGCGCGTTTTCCAGCTCGCTTTGGTCCAGGTCCTCGTGGCAGGCGGGGCATTCGTGCTTCTTCTGCACAAAAAGCCGCTCGTCCCCGTCCTTGATGAAATGCGTAATGAGCCGGCCCCGCTTGGAGTACTCTCCCCGGAACCAGGCGCCGATTTTTCCCCACATGCTCATTTTTTGGCCCCCTTAAGGATGTCGGCCAAAAGGCCCGTACCGAACTGGCCCTTGCGGAACACCGGGTTGGCCAGAATCTGTTTCTGCATTTCGATATTGGTGGGGACGCCCTCCAGGATGAATTCGGAGAGGGCTCGTTCCATGCGCGTGATGCCCTCGGCGCGGTTTTCCGCGTGCACGATGACCTTGGCCAGCATGGAGTCGTAATACGGCACCACCTCACAGCCCGTATACAGAAAGCTGTCCACCCGGACGCGGAAGCCGCCGGGGGGCAGATAGAGGATGGCTTTGCCCGGAGCCTTGGCATTGATGCGGCATTCCATGGCGTAGCCGTGCAGCACTATGTCCTTCTGGGTGACGGTCAGGGCCTCGCCGACGCAGGCGCGGATCTGTTCCTTGATGATATCCACGCCCGAGATGGCCTCGGTGACCGGATGCTCCACCTGCACGCGGGCGTTCACTTCCATGAAGAAGTACTCCTTGCCCTGGACCAGGAATTCGATGGTGCCGGCGCCGGTATACTTGAGGTTCTTGAAGAGCCGGACCGCGTCCGCGCCCATCTTTTCGCGCATCTCCGGCGTGACGCCGGGGGACGGGCTCTCCTCCACCAGCTTCTGGTGGTTCTGCTGGACCGAGCAGTCGCGTTCGCCCAGGTGGACGACGTTGCCTTTGGAGTCCGCCACCAGCTGAATCTCCACGTGACGCGGATTCTCAAGATAACGCTCCAGATAGAGCCGGCCGTCGGAGAAGGCCGTCTCCGCCTCGTGCGAGGCGATCTTGAACATGCCTCCCAGGGAGGCGGCGTCACGGACGATGCGGATGCCCTTGCCCCCACCGCCGGCCGCGGCCTTGATCATGATGGGATAGCCGATTTTCTCCGCGGCCTTGAGGGCTTCCGCCTCCGTGGCCACGGGGTCCTCGGTGCCGGGAGTGACGGGCATGGCCGCCTTCAGGGCCGATTTGCGGGCTTGAATCTTATCGCCCAGGAGGTCGATGACTTCGGGTTGGGGGCCGATGAAGATAAGTCCCGCCTCCTTGACGTCCCGCGCGAACTGCGAGTTTTCCGCCAGAAATCCGTAGCCGGGATGCACGGCCTCGCATCCGGAGAGCACGGCCGCGGTCACCACGTTGCGTGAATTGAGGTAACTCTGTTTGGAACTGGGAGGGCCGATGCACACAGCCTGGTCGGCCATGCGCACGGCCAGTGAGTTCCTATCCGCTTCCGAATGGACGACCACGGCGCGGATCCCCATCTCGCGACAGGTCCTGATCACCCGGACGGCGATTTCACCGCGGTTGGCGATGAGCAGGCTCCGGATCATTTCTTTTTCACCTCGAAAAGCGGCGTACCGAATTCGACCATGGTGCCGTTTTCCACCAGAATCTTCAAGATCTCACAGTCGAATTCGATTTCCAACTCGTTCATCATTTTCATGGCTTCCAGGATGCAGATGGTCTGGCCCTTCTTCACCTGGGCGCCTTCGTCCACAAAGGGGGGAGCATCGGGAGCGGGAGCACGGTAGAAGGTGCCCACCATGGGAGAGGTGATAATGTCATTCTCGTCCGGTTTCGGGACCGGTCTGTCCGATTTTTCGGCATGCTGTCCGATATGGTGCGGCTGGGCCGGGCTGGCTGCCGGGGAATGATGTTCCACATAGACGGCGGCCTTTTCCACCCCGCCTTTTTTCATCATGACTTCGACATCGTCTTTTTTAATTGATATTTCGCTTAACGAACTGGATTCGAATTTCTCAAAGAGGTCTAATATCTCTTTCGTATCCATCCTTGCCTCCTGAGGAAGAGTGAGTCATGCCGGTAAAAAATGCGGCCTGAACTTAACACAGTTTAATTCTAAAGTCAATACATTGGCCGGGGAGGGAGATATCCTAGCGGAAACTGTCTGAAAAGACTATTTATAATTGGTATTCTTCCCTGGCCCTCCATCCACTATAAAACTTATCTCCAACATTGACAAGCTCCCCCCCTCCCCTATATCCTCAATCCCAGCATGCATCCTCTGGCCGTCGAATACAACACCGCCCTCGCCGGCACCGTGGTGGAAACTTTTCTCTCCGTTCTGGGGAAAAGACTCTACTTTCCGCGGGGCATCGTGGCGCAGGCCCAGGAGGCGGCCTTAGCCCGGCCGCGCTTCAATGCCACCGCCGGACTGGCCCGCACCAAAAACGAACCGTTCATGCTGCCCGCGCTGCGGCAACGTCTGCCCGAACTCTCTCCGGCCGCGGCCGTGGATTACGCGCCCACGGGCGGGGATCGGGACCTGCGCCTCCAGTGGCAGGCCCTACAGCAGTGCAAGAATCCGTCACTCGCCGCGGTTCCCGCCACCCTCCCCCTGGTCACGGCCGGAATCACCCACGCGCTCACCCTGGCCGCGGACCTGTTCGTGGACCAGGGGGACAGCGTGCTGCTGCCGGAACCGGCCTGGGACAACTACGAACTGGTGTTGGCCGTCAAACGCGGGGCCGCCGTTACCCGCTTCCCCTTTTTCGACGACCGGTCGCGCTTCAACAGCGCGGCCCTGGACCGGCGGCTGGCGGCGGTCAAGCCCGGCGGCAAGACGGCCCTGATCCTCAACTTCCCCCACAATCCCACGGGCTATGCGCTTTCCCGGGAGGAAGCCGCGGCCCTGGCGGACGTGCTGCAGACCCACGCCCGGCGCGGCGCGGCCGTCATGGTGCTGGTGGATGACGCCTATTTCGGGCTCTTCTACCGGGACGAGCTGGAGAAGGAATCCCTGTTCGCCCGGCTCTCAGACTTGCATGAGAAAATACTGGCCGTCAAGCTGGACGGGGCCACCAAGGAAGATTTTGCCTGGGGTTTGCGTGTGGGATTCCTGACCCTGGGATTCCGGGGACTGGCCGACACGCACCGGCCCGCGCTGGAGAACAAACTCCTGGCCGCGGTCCGGGTCTCGGTATCGAGCGCCTCGCGTCCGGCTCAGAGCCTGCTCCTGGAGCTCCTGAAAAACGATGCATATAATAGAGAAAAGGAAGCGGCGTTCACCGTTCTCCAACGCCGGTACCAGACCACGGCCCGGATCATCTCCGCCGCCGCCTCGCCGCACCTCGTCCCCCTGCCCTTCAACTCCGGCTACTTTCTCACCTTCCGGACGCACGGGGTGGACGCCTACGCCCTGCGGGAATATCTTTTACATAAGAATAACGCGGGCGTCATCGCCCTGGCCCCGGACCTCCTGCGCGTTACGTACGCCGGCGTGGACGAGGAGGATCTCCCGGAACTGTTCCGGCTCATTTACGCCGCCGCGGAGAGACTGGCTTCAGGGGGAAGCCACAAGCGCGTTCCGAAGGGGCGCGCCTGACACAGAGAGGAAGGAGAAGAAAGGTAAAATATATTCACGGTATGATTTTTTTGATAGTATGGTATGTAGTTAACGTAGCCCGAAGTTCAGGAATTATCTGTAGGTTTCGATGCCGCCGAATTATTTTTATCGGTTTTTCTCTTCCCTCTCCTTTCTCCTCTGTGTCCGGCGTATCCCTTTGGGATGCGCTTGTGGCTTTTCACAAAAAGGAGTAATTCCATGCCCTACACATACCTGATTGAAAACGGCCTGCTCCTCTATCCCGAAAAGACAGAAAAAATGAACGTGGCCGTGGACGGCGAGGTGATACGCCTCTTATCACCCGACGCGCCCTGCGAAGCGACCGAGCGTATCGACGCCACCGGCTGCTACATCCTGCCGGGCCTGGTCGATCCCCACGTCCACCCCCTCTACGTGGACGACATGAGCCGCGTCTCCTACACCGCGGCCATGGGCGGGGTCACCACCATGCTCCATTACGCGTCCATCAAGCCGGGGGAAAACCCGCTCGACGTGATCCTCAAACTCAAGGAGGAAGGCGAACGCATTTCCCACGTGGACTTCGGCCTGCACGCCTCGTTCTTCGACACCAAGAACCAGCTCACCGCCGTGCCGGAACTGGCCGCGCGCGGGGTGCGCTCCTTCAAGATGTTCACCGCCTATGAAAAACTGGGCTGGATGACCGACGATCACGCGCTCATCCGCGCCTTTGATCTCATTGCCCGGGAACAGGGCATGGCCTGCGTGCACGCGGAGAACGGACGCGCCATCGACTACCTGGAGGACAAATTCCGTCCCATCACGCCGGACAACTTCCCGGCCACCAGTCCCGCCCTGCTGGACAAGGAGGCCATTTTCCGCACATTATGTCTGGCCAAGCTGACCGGCTGCCCCCTCTACCTGCCGCATATCTCCTCGCGGGCGGGCCTGGAGGCCCTGCAGTTGGGCCGGGAGGAAGACGTGGCCTTCTTCAGCGAGACCTGTCCCCACTACCTGGCCTTCGACTGGGAGACCCTCAAGTCCCGCGGGCCGCTCGGTAAACTGCGGCCGCCCGTAAAATCGGCCGAGGACCGGGAAGCCCTCTGGAACGCGGTGGAGGAGATGCGTATCGACACCATCGGCTCCGACCACGCGCCCAAGGCCAAGCAGCCCGCGGACGACTTCGAGGCCGCCCCCTACGGCGCGCCGGGCGTGGAGACCATCCTCCCCGTGATCTGGGAGCTGGGCGTCAACGCCAACCGCATCACCCCCTTCGACGTGGTGCGTCTCTGCGCCGAAAACCCGGCCAAAATCTTCGGCCTGTATCCGCGCAAGGGACGCCTGGAGGACGGCACGGACGCGGACATCGTCATCTTCGACCCCACGCAAAAATGGCGGATCGAACAAGGGAACCAGCACTCCAAGGCGCCCTACACGCTCTACGAGGGCATGGGCGTGCGCGGCCGCGTCCAGAAGGTCTTCTCCCGCGGGCGCCTGTTGGTGGACGGGGAAAAGTTCATTTCGCCCCAGACCCACGGCCGGTTCCTGGAGACCAAGCCCGCGGCGCGGCTGTCCGACGGCTGACCAACGCGGGAGGTTCTGAATGGATGATAAAAAAGTCTTTCTTGCGGGCGCGACGGGCGCCATCGGTTTGCCGCCGGCCACACTGCTGGTGCAGAACGGCAATACCGTCACCGGGACGACGAGGAAACGGGAGCGGCTGTTGTCATTCAGGATTGCCGGGTGCATATTCGGGCGGCCGCCCGGGCGACGATGCCGGCTCTCGGGAAAATGAAGCACAAGATATACAATGTCTGTGAAGATCAAACCTACGCCAGCAGCAAATTTTTCATCAATGAAACCGGAGGGGTTCCCGGAAGGCGGAATTAACCGTCATTGCGCGGGCCGAAGCGAAGCACAAACCCGCGGTCCGGCGCCGCGGTCAATCTGATAAAACAATAAATCTGAATAATAATAACGCTGAAAGAATGAAGTATACAATTGAAGTGATAAGAGATGAAAAATAGAAATATTTATAATACGAAGATTTATCAACATTATTTTTTTTCTTAAGATTTCCCAGTATTATGATGGTTATAATGAGAAAAACAATGTTAAGGGCGATAAATG
>CAYQRT010000155.1:0-434 GCA_964419695.1 uncultured Spirochaetaceae bacterium
GCCGTCGCCGCCGTCGACGGTAATGAAGTCGGGGGCCGAGTCCCGCCCGCGGCGATCAGTATTGTTCCAGGTCCGGCAAAGGGGTTTGACACACCGCCGTGGAACCTTTACATTCGAATCGTTATGTTTGTGGCAGTGTGTTGCGACTTATCCTCGAGTGACCATGACAAACAAGTGGCCGCGCTTCTGAAGCAGTACGGCTTTGCCAAGGCCCAGGAACGCGTGTATGAGCACACGTCGATCAAGGAAGAATACGTCAAGCGCCTGAAGCGCGACATTGACCGTCTGACCGACTCCTATGATAACGTCCGCATCTACCAGTATCCGCTGGAAAACACGCTCCAGATCAGCACCTTGAAAGACAAGAAATGGCGCAAACTGATCGTTCGCGCCTGACTAGTGCGGCACCCCCGCCACAGGGTGTTGCCGGGAGA
>CAYQRT010000155.1:444-7187 GCA_964419695.1 uncultured Spirochaetaceae bacterium
AACCGATCATGCTGGAAGACCTGCAACCAAAACTGATTTCATTTAAAAGCGAACTCGACAAGACCTGGAGGGGCCTTTGACCCCGACAAGGTGAAAGCCGCCATCGCCGACCTGGAAAAAGAGACCCTCGATCCCGATTTCTGGAAAAACCGGGAGAAGGCGGAAAACGTCTCTTCCCGGCTCAAACGGCAAACCCGCCGGCTGGCCCTGTGGGAGGAGCTGTTCAAGGAATACGCTGCGCTTACCGACCTGATGGACCTGGCGGTGGCTGAGGACGAACAATCCCTGGAGTCGGAAATTCGTGACCTCTTTGCGCGGCTGGAAAACCGTTTTGAGGAAGCGCGCATTGTAGAACTTCTGGGCGGCCGGTATGACGGCGCCGCCGCGTATCTCACCATCCATTCCGGAGCGGGGGGCACCGAAGCCTGCGACTGGGTGAGCATGCTCCTGCGCATGTACAGCCGCTGGGCCGAGACCCATAGTTTCAAGACCACCATCCTCGACATCCTGGAGGCCGAAGGCGGCGTTAAGTCGGTGACGTTGGAAGTAACCGGCGATTATGCTTATGGTTTCCTCAAAGCCGAAACCGGCATCCACCGGCTGGTTCGCATCTCTCCCTTTGACGCCAACCAGCGCCGGCATACCTCCTTCGCCTCGGTCTTCGCCTCTCCGGTCATTGACGAGGAGATCGACATCGAGATCAGGCCGGAAGACATTCGGGTGGACACCTACCGCGCGGGCGGCGCCGGCGGCCAGAAAGTCAACAAGACCGACTCCGCGGTCCGTATCACCCACCTGGCGACCGGCATCGTGGTCCAGTGCCAGAATGAACGCAGCCAGTTTTCCAACAAGGCCACGGCCATGAAGGTGCTCAAATCCCGTTTGTACGAATACTATGAGCAGCAGCGGAACGAGGAAAAAAAGAGGATCGAAAGCGAAAAGAAAGATATTTCCTGGGGCAACCAGATCCGCTCGTACGTGTTCCAGCCTTACAGTCTGGTCAAAGACCACCGGACCAAATACGAGACAGGCAATACCCAGGCGGTCATGGACGGAAAAATCGACAAATTTATTGAAGAATACCTCCATTTCTCCTGGGCCAAAGGACGGTCGTCATGAGAGGGAGCAATGGAGTCTCCCCGGCGGTGCGCGTGCTCTCGTCACTCGTGTACCTGGGTGCCGCCCTCGGCCCCGTCCACGCCGCCGATCCCCAGACCGCCGTGGTCCCCGTGGACGCGGAAAAGAGCTGGACGCTCGGCATGACCCGTTTTCGTTCCGTGAACGTAAGCCGGGAAAATGAATACCTGGCCGCCAGTCTGCCCCTGCTCATCCGGGAAAAAATCGCCCACGTCACCACCCATCGATTCGGTCGTGAGGAACTCGCCGCCCACCGCCAGGCCATCATCAATGCCGCGTTGAAGAAGGAGATCGCCAATCTGCTCGCCGAGCAGAAGAAACGCGACGACAGCCTCTTCAGTGAAAGCAAGGATTTTCAGAAAAAAAAGATCCGGGACGATTACGCCGCGGCCAGCGCCCTCATCCGTGCACGCATCAATTTTCTGCGCGGCCTCGATCCGGACCTGATAGTCATGGAACCGGAAAAGCCCCTGGCCCTGAAAGACAACAACGGACTCCTCTATCCGCCCCCGCCGTTTTCCGCCCTGCGCTACGCCGATGAGATTGCGGCGCAGGCGGTCCTCTGGGGCACGGTGGAGGAGATCAGGGGGTACCTCTACTGCGAACTCTTCCTCTTCGACCGCGTTCAGGAAAAAAACATCTTCAGCTTCCGCGAAGCGGGGGAACCCCAGGAAATTTTCGCCTCCTTGGAGCGTTCACTACCCGATCTCCTCACCACACTCTGGGGGCGCCCCTGGGCCGAGTTGTTGGTGGACGTGGATCCGTCCTTCTCCTTCATCAAGGTGAACGACCAGCTTCTGGGCATGGGCACGATCGAGCCGCGTTCCCTGGAACCGGGGAAGATACGGCTTGAAATCGACGCGCCCGGCTATAAGCCCGTCAAGGAGACCATAACCCTGACCGCAGGGGAGCGGGTGGTCAAGGAATACCACCTGACCAAAACGGACGAGGCCTTCCTGCTGATCGAATCCATCCCGCCCGAGGCGAACGTCTATTTCAACGCCCTCTGGATCGGGAAAACGCCGCTGCTCGCCGAATTGCCCTCGATCACCACCAGGCTCATTCTCCGTAAGGAGGGATTTCACAACACCTTCTACCGCCTCGAACCCGCCGCTTCCGACCGGCTGCTTTTTCCCCTGGTAAAGGAAGCGCTGGATTTTGAAGCCTTCCAGAAATCAACGAGAACCCGTTTCTATACGTCGCTAGCCGCCTTTCTCTTGAGTCTGCCGTTCCCGGTCTTCTGCTACTCTCTGGCCTGGGAAAACGCCTTTGCCCAGCGGCCGGGGCCCACGGAATTCTTCCAGGCCTCGTACTACTGGACGGCGTTCATCAGCGGAGCGCTCATAGTGAACATGCTTTTCGACCTGTTCCTCTACCTGCGCAGCCGGGATAAGCCGGTCGGCTAAGGCGCATAACGCGCACGGACAAGGAGTATAAAACCGATGCGATTCACTCTCGGAGAACGGCTTCGCAAAATATTCACTACCGCCGCCGCCGATACCCGGTTCGACGATCTGGAAGACCTGCTGGTGGAAGCGGACGTGGGCGCGGCCGTGGCCGCGGGGCTGGTGGCCCAGGTGCGCCGTACGGACGGAGAACGTCGTTCGTCGGGGACCGGCGACATCATCTCCCTGCTCAAGGAAATACTGTTGCCCAGTCTGCACCCGGCGGTGCTTCCCCTCATCCCGGGATCCCTCACCGTGGGCCTGGTCTGCGGGGTGAATGGGGTGGGCAAGACCACGACCATAGCGAAACTGGCCGCCCACCTGCGCGACCGGGGTCAAGCCGCCCATATTCTTTTCTGCGCGGCCGATACATTCCGGGCCGCGGCCGGGGAACAGCTCGCCTTATGGGGAGAACGACTCGGCATCAAGGTCATCCGCCAGGCGCAGGGGGCCGATCCCGGGGCCGTGGTCTTCGACAGCCTGGAGAGCGCCAAGACCCACGCCGCTGATCTGCTTCTGATCGATACGTCCGGACGCATGCATAATAAGGAACATCTGGTCAAGGAACTCGCTAAAATTGACAAAATCGTGACCAACCGCCTGCCGGCGGGCGGTACCTACCATAAGCTGTTGGTTATCGACGCCACCACGGGCCAAAACGCCCCGCGCCAGGCCCAGGCGTTTCACCAGGCCATCGGCATCAACTCCGTGATATTGGCTAAATTCGATTCGTCGGCCCAGGGAGGCGCCGTCGTCACCATCGGCCGGGAACTGGGCCTGCCCTTTTCCTTCGTGGGAACCGGCGAGGCCCTGACCGATATTAGTCCCTTCAACCCCGACGCGTTCCTGGCCGCTTTGTTTGGTGACCGATGAAACACGGCCTGACGCTCCTTGTCCTGCTGGCCGGGCTCCTCCCCCTGGCCGCCGAGCCGGTCTACTACCGTTCGGACTGGGTGGGTATCGCCATGGAAGCGATCAACCGGGTACGCCTGGATGAATTCGAGTACGTGCTCGGCCTGGACCGCAGCGGCGACACCACCATCAAGACCCTCTACCGTAAACAGAAAGCATGGAAGCGTTGGGAAATCGTCGCCGACTCCCGCGGCCGCCGCGTGGAGGAACGGGAATATGAAAACAATGCGCTCACGTCCCGCAGTACCTTCGACCATAAAGGCCGTGTAAAAATCGAATACCGGTTCATCAAAGCCGTGCTGGACCGGCGGCTGGTGTATGCGTATTCGGCACGGGGCGTGGATTTTGTCATCACCTACGACGCGCACGACACGCTTCTGTATACGGATGAATACCAGCTGGCGCCTTCGGGACGCCTGCGCAGTATGCGGCGCATCTTTCCCGACGATTCGGTGGCGGTCATCCATTTTACCTACGGCGAATCGATCATGGTCGGGGAATGGGAATTCCGTAACGGCCGCGTGCTTGATACGCAATACAATGAAAACGGGCAGGCGCGGCACCGTGAGGAATGGGACGGAGATACATTACTTTCCGTCAAAGAGTACGAATACGACCCGCAGACCGGCGCCCTCACCCGGGAAACGGAAAAACACCTGGTCGACGGGACCCAGCACGTTTCTTATTACGACGGGGAGGGGAATCTCACCCGCGAAACCGACGGCAAGAACAATGAACCGCCGGTGGAACTCTCCTACGAGTACCGGGACGGCCGGCGGGTCTCCACGCGAAAAAAGAGTTCCATCGGCGTGGAGGAATGGAAATTCAACTACACCGCCGAGGGAAAACTGACACGGGAGGAGTATTACCGCCGCGGCTTCCTCCAGATGCGCACGGTTTACACTGATCCCGATTCATGGTATGAGGAGATCTTCCATGACGATGAAGTGATCATCCGCGTGTATTTCGTCAAAGAGAAGAAGATTCGTGAGGAATTCCTCCAGGACGGGCAGGTGGTGAGGACCAGGGAATACTGACATGAAGCCGATGTTCGTTTTTTTCACCGCGTTCCGCTATCTCAAGGCCCGGCGCAAAAGCAAGGGGTTCATGTCTTCGCTCCTGTCCATTCTGGGCGTGGCCCTGGGGCTGGTGGTGCTGACCACGGTCATCGCGGTCATGAACGGGTTCCAGTACAACTACATCAACAACCTCTTGGAGATCAGCTCCTACCACGTCCAGATTACTTCGCCGGACGGCACCCCGCTGCCGCCGGAGAATCTGGACCGCATCCGCAAGCTCCCCGGGATCACCTCGGTGGTGCCGTTCCGGGAATTCCTGGCCATTTTCGACCGGGCCTCCGAACGATCCAGCACCATGTTCGGCCCGGTGCGGGCGGTGGACGTGGCGGCCAGCCTCAAAGATAAAAGTTTCATGCGACACCTCTACGGCGAAAAATACGCCGCGGACGAGCTGGATGAGATGCAATCCGATTTCGCCATCCAGCCCCCCGGTACCGTGGCCGTCGGCTACCTGCTGGCCGCGTACCTGGGCGTGCAAAAGGGCTCCGAAATCATCCTTTCCTCAATCGATCAGGTATCGCTTTCCTCCGGCCGGGACGATTCGATCGATGTCGCTTCCCGGCGTCTCAGGGTGGCGAGCGTCTTTAAAAGCGGGTACCGCGATATCGACGAATATTACCTGTTCATCGCCCTGGCCAACAGCGGACCGTTCTTCCCGGCCGGGAAACCGTATCCGCTGCAGTACGGCATAAAACTCGCCAACCGCTTCAACGATCTGGAGACGGCCGAACGCATCCGCGCCCTGCCGGGCCTCGCCGAATACGAGGTAAAAACCTGGCGGGATTTCAATAAAAGTTACTTCGGCGCCCTGCTCATGGAAAAGGTCGCCATGCTCTTCCTGGTGGGCCTGATCTTTATCGTGGTCGGCTTCGGCATTTTCAATTCACTCCGGCGGATCGTTTACGAAAAATACGAAGACATAGCCGTGCTCAAGGCCGTGGGCGCCGCGCCCGGCGCCATCCGGGCCATCTTCGTGCTGGAAGGACTCCTGATCGGGCTGTTCGGCGGGGTGAGCGGGGTGTTCGTCGGCCTGTTCCTTTCCACCAACATAGACGGCCTTTTTTCGGTCATCTTCGACGGCATCAACGTCCTGCTTCGTTTCGTGGAACAAGCCGTGGGCAATTTCGTGCCCATTTACATCGAGCAGGTGGAATCGCCCTTCTCGCCCCGGATTTTCTATTTTAAATCGGTGCCGAGCGTCATCATCCCCGAGGAGGTGGTTTTTATGTTCCTGTTCGCGGTGGTTTCCGCCGTGGGGGCCGCCTTTCTGGCTTCCAAGAAAATATCCGAGGTGGCTCCGGCGGAGGTATTACGCTATGAATGACGACAATCAGTCCGGCGCAGCGGTCGTCCGCCTCCGCGGCCTCCAGAAAATCTACCGGCTGGGTCCGGAGGAGGTGGAAGTGCTGAAACACGTCAATCTGGACGTGGCGCGCGGCACCACCGTCCTCATCCTGGGCGAATCGGGATCAGGAAAGAGCACGCTGCTCAACATGATCGGCGGCCTGGACACGCCCACCCGCGGGACGGTCACCGTGGAAAACGCCTCCATCGGCGCCATGGACGAACGGATTCTCTCCCAATACCGCAATGCGGTCATCGGCTTTATCTTCCAGTTCCACTATCTGCTCAAGGACTTCACCGCCCTGGAAAACGTGATGATGCCGGCATTGATCGCCGGACGGCCGCCGGCCCAGGCGCGCCGGGAGGCGGTCAAGCTCATCGCCGAGGTGGGGCTGGCCCACCGGCAGGAGCATTATCCCACGGAACTCTCCGGCGGCGAACGGCAGCGCGCGGCGGTGGCCCGGGCCCTGATCAACGATCCCAGCCTGATTCTGGCCGATGAACCGACCGGCAACCTGGACGAAAAGAACGCGGCCATCGTTCTGGATCTGCTGTTCAATCTGGTGAAAAAATTCGAAAAAACCATGGTCATGGTCACCCATGAACGCGCCATTCAGAAGCACGTCACGTCCAGCTTTCTGCTGGAGCACGGGGAGCTGACCCGGCTATGAGCATCAGACTATCGGTCTACTACGCGCTCAGGCATTTCACGGGCGGTACCAAGACCGGCCGCAAAAAGGCACGGCACCTGCTCATACCCATCCTGAGCATCGCCTTGAGCCTTATGCCGGTCATCGTCATCCTGGTGGTGGCCAACGGTATGATT
>CAYQRT010000156.1:0-7133 GCA_964419695.1 uncultured Spirochaetaceae bacterium
ACACCCGGCCGCGAAGTCGGGACGCAGGGGTTCCATGGCCTTCAATTTCATCTCCTCCAGCGGGAGGGTCAGGTAGCGGGCGGGGATGATGATGTCCGTATCTATGTTGTCTCCGAATTTCCATACGTTGCCCTTGATGATCTCCATGTTCTTCTCTCCCTTCCTCTTTTCACGCGAAGCGCCGGGGATCGGTTATTTCTCCGGTCACGGCCGAGACCGCCACGGTTTCCGGCGAGGCCAGAAAAACGCGGGAGTCCTTGTGTCCCATACGCGCCCTGAAGTTCCGGTTGTGGCTGCCGATGCATACTTCACCCTCCCACAGCATGCCCTGCCCGCCGAAGCAGGCCGAACAACCCGGATTGAGGACCGTGGCGCCCGCTTCCAGGAAGACGTCCACCAGCCCTTCCACGACGGCCTGCCGGAAGACCCGCCGGGAAGCGGGCGTGATCAGGAAACGGACCCGGGGATTGATCCGTCGGCTCCTCAGGACGCCGGCCGTTACGCGTAAATCTTCTATTCTTCCGTTGGTGCACGCGCCCACAAAAGCCTGGTCGATACGGGTGCCGGCCGTCTCACCCACCGGTGTGACATTGTCAACCGCCCAAGGGCGCGCCACCTGGGGCTCCAACCGTTCCAGATCGATGGTCACCCGACGCGCGTAAACGGCGTCCGGGTCGCTTGCATCATACGCGCCCCGTCCGTACCCTTCTTTCATGAACTCCCGGGTCACGTGGTCCGCCGCGAAGATGGCCGTCTTGGCCCCGGCCTCGATCCCCATGTTGCACATGGTGAACCGTGCGGCGGTGGACAAACGTGCGGCCCCCTCGCCGCAAAACTCCAGGGCCTGATAGGCGGCGCCGTCCGCGCCCAGTTCGCCGATCACCTTGAGAATGACGTCTTTGGCGTGCACGTGAGCGGGAAGGCGGCCCGTCAATTCCACCCGGATCGATTCCGGCACTTTCAGCCAGATGGAGCCGGTGGCCATGGCCGCCGCCCCGTCTGTGGATCCCACGCCGGTGGCGAATGCGCCCAATCCCCCGTACGTGCAGGTGTGCGAATCCGTGCCGATGACAAGATCGCCGGGCGCCACGTGTTCTTCGATCATCAATTGATGACAGACGCCCTCCATGTCATAGAGCCGGATACCGTATGTATCCGCGAACGTCCGCATGAGGTGGTGAACCCGCGCCGCGTTCTCGGTCGTAGCGGGAATGTAGTGGTCCAGCACCAGGGCGATCCTTTCCCTGTCCCACGGCTTCCGGCCCAGCTTTTCAAACGCCTGGATGGTCAGCTCGGCCACGGCGTCATTGGTCATGACAAACGAGACGTTCGCGTTGACGATGTCTCCCGCACAAGCGTCCGGTGTATTCCCGGCCCGCCCCAGGATTTTTTCCACAATGGTCTTTCCCATGGTCTTCTCTCTCCCGACCCTTCCCGTTCCGACGCCGCGTCCGATGATGGAACGGGGTGGCCAGTGATAAACTTTAATTAAACTAAATATACTTCAATATTATTAAAGTTACCTCCCCCTGTCAAGCCCTTTCGCCGCGGTCATCATCTCTCCCTATGGCGGCCGGTCGTCGCCTATTCACGCGGAAAGACGGCCGCCGCCCCGTCTCGTTGACGCCTCGCCGGAAAACAAGTATGCTTGTTCGCACCGGGAAGGTCTTCATGAAAACGTACGAAGAGATACAGGAAAAAATCGCGTCGAAAAAAGCGGTGGTCCTCACCGCCGAGGAAATCATCGGCTACGTCGAAAAGAAGGGCCTGAGCGCCGCGGCCCGGGAAGTGGACGTGGTGACCACGGCCACCTTCGGGCCCATGTGTTCTTCCGGCTGTTTCCTCAACTTCGGGCATTCCAGCCCCCGCATCCGTATTGCGGAGGCCTGGCTCGACGACGTACGCGTCTATTGCGGCATCGCCGCGGTGGATGTCTACCTGGGCGCTACCGAACTCCGCCAGGGCGATCCCGCCAACCTCTACCACCCCGGTGAGTTCCGCTTCGGCGGGGCTCACGTCATCGAGAAACTGGTCAAGGGCGAAAAGGTCCAGCTTTTCGGCCTCTCCTACGGCACCGACTGCTACCCGCGTCGTGAAGTGCGTACCTGGTTCACCATCAACGACCTCAACCAGGCGATCATGACCAACCCCCGCAATTGCTATCAGAATTACAACGTGGCGGTCAACTCCTCGGAGCGCACCATCTACACCTACCTGGGACAATTGAAACCGTTTTTCAAGAACGCCACCTACTGTTCAGCCGGCCAGCTTTCGCCGCTCCTAAACGATCCTTTTTACGAAACCATCGGCGTGGGGACCCGTGTCTGGCTGGCCGGAGCCCAGGGCCACGTCTACGCCGAGGGGACCCAGCACGCCGGGGCCGTGGACCGCGCGCCGAACGGCGTACCGAGCGAAGGCGCGGGCACCCTCGCATTAACCGGAGACATGAAAGCCATGGATCCCCGCTACGTGCGGGCGGTGAGCCTGACCGGGTACGGGGTCTCCCTCTCCCTGGGCGTGGGCATACCCATCCCCATTCTCAATGAAGAAATTCTCAAGCGGACCACGGTCGCGGATCATGATATTCTGGCCACGGTGGTCGACTACGCGGCCGAATACCCCAAACGGACCGGTAAATATCTGGCCCGCGTCACGTATGAAGCATTGCGTTCGGGAAGCATCACCCTGAACGGGAACACGGTGGAGACCGGCAGTCTCTCCTCCTACCACTACGCGCGCGAGATCGCCGAGACGCTCAAAGCCGAGATCCGGGACGGGAAGTTTTCCGTCTCCCGCCCCATCCAGCCCCTGCCGCCCGGCAAAAAATTCCGGCCCATGAACGTCAAGGAGAGCCACCGGTATGAGTAAGGAAGCGGCGACCAAGAAGTTTTTCCTTTATTTTCCCAAGTGCGAGACGGAGAAGCCGATTGTGTACCATCTGGTCAAGGACTACAACCTGATGGTCAATATCTTCCGCGCCAAAGTCACGCCCGAAGAGGAAGGCTATCTGGTCATCGACGTGTCGGGCGAACCGGGGGACGTAGAACGAGGCATGGACTTCGTCCGCACGTTCAATGTGTCGGTCAACGAGCAGTCCATCGGACTGCGTTGGGATCAGGACGCCTGCACCCACTGCGGGAACTGCCTGCCGCACTGCCCGACCAAGGCCCTGGATGTGAGGGACTGCGGCACCCGGGAGATCTCGTTCAACCCCGGTGAATGCATTGAGTGCCTGAGCTGCGTCTCCAACTGCCCCTTCTCGGCCTGCACCTCGATCTTCTGACGGGCCGGCATGAACGCGCCGCGCCGGTATCACGACTTTACCCACAAAGACGCCCGCTACCGGATCGCCTCGTCACATCCTGAATTAATCATGGAAGAAATCAAACGGCTGCGTCATGAACTGGAAATATACGTGGCCGTGGATCACGCGTTTCGGGATTCGCTGGTTCCCGTGCCCGCCGCCGCCCACGCGCCGCCCCTGGCGCGGCACATGGCGGAAGCCGCCCTGGCCGCGGGGGTGGGCCCCCTGGCGGCCGTGGCCGGCGCCCTGGCCGAAGCGGCCGCACGCTGCGCCCTGGACCGCGGCGCCGATGAAGCCATTGTGGACAATGGCGGCGATATTTTCATGCACTCACCGCGGCCGGTCACCGTGGGACTCTTCACCACGGGCCATTCATTGTCCGGACGCCTGGCCTTTCTGGTCCGTCCGGAAGAGATGCCGCTCGCCCTCTGCGCCTCCTCCGGCGTCATGGGCCACTCGTTCAGCCTGGGGAAATGCGATCTGGCCGTGGCCGTCTCCCCCCATGCCGCTCTGGCGGACGCCGCGGCCACCCTGGCCGCCAATCTTGTCTCCGCTGCGGCCGACGTCGAACCCGCCCTGAAACGCGTCCAGGCCATTCCCGGTCTCTCCGGGGTCCTGATCATTATGGGCGACGCGGTGGGTATGGCGGGCAACCTGCCCGAACTCGTCACGCACACCGACGCGGACGTGCAAAAAAAAATCCCCGCCCACACAAGCTGGCGGGGAATGATCTCTTGGTAACGGAGAAATTACATCCACGGGGAACGGCCGTCCGGCCGTTCCCCGTGGAACCGGTTACTGCTGCAGGGCGACAGCGTGCCCGAAAACCCAGCCCTTGAGCTTGCCGTCGGAGACCTCGTACCAAAAAACGATCGTCTGGTCCACAATACTTTGTTTACCCTTGCGCTTGGTGATGGTCACCGGTACATCGCGCGCAAGGGTGCCGATGATATTGTCCGGGTCGGTGTCGTCCGGGGCGCTTCGTACCGGTATGTTTTCGTCCTGGATGATGCCTTTGGCCGAGTAATCTTGAATTTGCAGCAAGGCCGCGGTGTCCTCCTCGGATACCTGTGCCTGATTGTTTTTATCACAGGCGATAAAAAGGGAAAGGAAACCGATGAGAAAAAATAAGACGACGATCTTCTTCATGGCGTGCTCCTGTCAGGTAGTATTCGGCGATTTTCACCGTCCGTCAGGATGGTGAAAGTCGCCTTGGTATAATCAGCCGCTCCTCGGATGAAAAGCGGACCAGAATGCCCGGCATAACGAAAATCGACGCTTCCGCCGCGAAAGACATCGACTTCGCATAAAAGCATAGCGGAATGAAAAATGATTGTCAAGAAAATGACGGTGCCAACGGCGGTTTACCGCCGCCAACGATAGTATTCACCGCATACGGCGATTCACCTGTCCGCTCGTTTATTCCTCGATGGTCAGAAATTGTCCGAAGACCCAACCGGTCTTGCCGTCATCCGTCGTGACCTTATACCAGCTGGCCGCGGCGCCGGCGATGGTCACTTCCACGGCCGTCTTGGCGATTACCGTTACCCTGTCGAATTTATTCAGCCGCCCAAGAATATTCCGGTCACTCGCGGCGCTGGGCGTGTCACGCAGCATGACGTTCATGTCGTTAACCATACCCTGCGCCGAATACGAGGTCTCCTCCAGCGCCTCCATGGCCTGCACCTGACCGGATAGTTTCCGGCGGGCGTCTTCCAGGAACTCGGAACCGGCGTATACAGCCGACGCATCCGCCACGATCTGTTCCCATTTGCCGGGACTGATGGAATCCATGCTCTGCATCACCTTGACCACCTGCAGGTCTTTTTCGTCGGTGCTGAATTCAGCCGCCTTGATGTAGTAGTTGGTCCAGGTGCCGAAACTCTCCTTGCCGCCGGTTTTTTGAGGAACCTGGTAGGCGACGAACCGGTAGAGGTTGAGCGGGTTCTCGTGTCCCACCACCGGCACCACCGCGATGATAGTGCCCCGGGGCAGAGTATAATTGGATATTTTGCCGATTTCCAGACCGTTATAGATGGTGGCTTCCTCCGGAGCGTTGACCACGACGATCCGATGGTTGGGTAGAATATAGTGCATGGATATCATGGTCCGCGTGCCGTCTTCCAGCCGGGCGGAAGCCAGAGGAACATTCCGCCACGTCTTGTCATAATCAAACACCTTGGTGGACTTGGTTTCGCCTTGCAGCAGGGTAACCTTGGCGTCCTTTTCCGCGGACACCCACTTAAGGAATTTGATGTACGTTTCACCGGATTCGGTCTTGGCTTCTCCATAACTGCCCGCTCCGACCAGCAAGGTTACAACCGATTCCGAATCCGAGACCACGGGTGTGGGCTCAAACGAGGGAGGCGTTTCCTTTTTTTCACAGGAAAAGAAAATGATACAGACACTACAGATAAGAAGCACGAGCTTTTTCATTGCATACTCCCCGCTTGGAAGATTGTACATCAAGCATAAGCGAACACTTTTTTTATGTCAAGAAATCGCTTCGGCCATGCCGATTGGAAGTCTGTACACAAAACGGTACAATATCTGTAGTGAGTATATGCACAAAGCGGATTAATGGCCTCAATAAACATTTGCATAAAGTAGATAATTTGCTATAATCCCTTCGCCGTCACAAGCACGACGGGCATACCGGTTTCAATACGACCGCCTCGTTTACACATATCGGACACACCACATTCCATGTGGCCGATACCCGGGGTTGTCACGGTACGGCAGACACCTGCACAATACCGGTACACAACAAACGAGGACGGGAGCGTCACCGCTTCCGTTTTCCGGAAAGAGGTCACGATGGCTCAGAAGAACATTCTCATTTTCGGCCCCCCGGGAGCCGGTAAAGGCACCCAGGCGGTCAAGCTTTGCGAGCACCTGGGCGTGCCGCACGTCTCCACGGGCGACATGTTCCGCCACCACATGAAGAACGACACCGAACTGGGCCAAAAAGCCAAGGAATATACGAGCAAGGGCGCCCTGGTTCCGGATGAAATCACCATTGCAATGGTGAAGGAACGCCTTTCCCGACCGGATGTGGCGGACGGTTTTCTTCTGGACGGTTTTCCGCGCAGCGTCCCCCAGGCCGAGGCCCTGGAAACCATGCTGGGCACCCTCGGCAAAAGTATTGATATCATCGTCAACATTTCCATCCCGGACGCGGAGATCAAGGCGCGCCTGGCCAAGCGGGCCGGCATCGAAGGCCGCCAGGACGACAGCGACGAGTCCATCATCCGGAACCGGATCGACACATATAAATCGCAAAGCGAACCCTGCCTCGCCTTCTACCAGGCCTCCGGCAAGGTGAAAAACATCGAGGGAGTCGGCTCAATAGAGGAAATCTTTGACCGGATCAAGGCAGTCCTGTAAGTCGCCCCTCTTGCTTGACTACGGCCTTTTTTGGCATTATTAATTGAACCCTGTTCCGGGCCTATAGCTCAGTTGGTTAGAGCGGCTGACTCATAATCAGTAGGTCCCTGGTTCAAGTCCAGGTGGGCCCAAAAAACCTCGCATAGCGAGGTTTTTTTATTTATCCTCGGTTGAACCAGGGACACACAATGGGTGTTCAAGCAGTTTGATTTTCCAACTGATCAGCAAATAGTGTGTTTTCAATGAAAATCAAACTGCCAGCGACTGGCTGCGCCAGCGGCCAGTCGCCGTCCAGGCAGTTTTGATTTTCCAACAAAACCGGAATTATTGAGAGTTATTTGAAAATCAAAACTGCTAAACGACTGGCCGCGCTAGCAGCCAGTCGTCGTGGGCCCAAAAAACCTCGCATAGCGAGGTTTTTTTATTTATCCTCGGTTGAACC
>CAYQRT010000157.1:0-7118 GCA_964419695.1 uncultured Spirochaetaceae bacterium
GCGCCTGCCGGACCGGGTGACGGACGCGCGCGCCGGAGACATCTTTACCTTCAATGCCGAGCGGGGCGGCTGGGAGCGAAGGAGGAGCGACGGTGCGTGATCGAACTGATCCTGGGCGGTTTCAAGGAAAGCGTGATGATCACCGTCTTCGTGTTCGTCATGATGATGATCATCGATTATTTCAACACGCTTTCCCGCGGCGCGTTCGGAAAGCTGGTCAAGGGAAAGGGCCGGCTGCAATACGTCATTACCGCCTTCCTGGGGGTGACGCCCGGCTGTCTGGGGGCGTTTTTGAACGTCTCCTTCTACATGCGCGGGCTGGTGACGTTCGGCGCGGTGGCCGCGGGCATGATCGCGACGAGCGGCGACGAGGCGTTCGTCATGCTCTTCGCCCGGGGTATGATTCCCTTTTCCGTGCTGCTCGCGAGCTCAATAGTCCAGGACGGCCACGGCAGGCTGCCCCTGTATTCATTTTCCGTCAGGGACGCGCTTTTGATGAAGCTGTTCACCCTGGTCATCGGCCTGGCCCTCGGGTTCGGACTTTTTCTGGCGGGACTGTGAGGAAGCCTGTGCCGCTGACCGAACCTTTTAACGAATACGCCGAGCGCTACGACGACTGGTACGACCGGCGTCCCCTGGTCTACCAGGCGGAACTGCGGGCCGTGAAGCGCGCCCTGCCCCGCCGGGGACACGGGCTTGAGGTCGGGGTGGGCACGGGGCGGTTCGCCGTCCACCTGGGTGTGCGCACCGGCGTGGAGCCTTCGGCGGCCATGCGGGACAGAGCGCGCTTGCGGGGCGTCGAGGCGGTGGCGGCCCGGGAGCCCGTACGTGAAGGTTCCGGTGAGGGCGGATTTCCGGTAATCCGCGGCGAACGGGAAAAGAGCGGTTGACATGGGACGATACGAGGACATTACCGCGGCGCGCGCGCTTTTGGGCCTCAATGAGGCGGAGACGCTGGGAGAGGTGAAGCGGAAGATCAACACGCTCCTCAAGGCCTGGCACCCGGACACGGGCGTCGACCAGGCCGGAAAGCGACGGGAGAAGACGGAGGCGCTTCTCAACGCGAAGAAGGTTATAATGGAATACTGCGACGAATACAAGATTTCGTTCGCCGAGGACGAGGTGAAAAAATACCTCCCCCAGAGCGAGCGCTGGATGAAGCGGTTCGGGGGGGACCACGTCTGGGGGGAAAACGAATGAGGCTTACCATCGCCGTTTCGAGCGGCAAGGGGGGCACGGGCAAGACCTTCGTTTCCACGAACACGGCCCGCGCCCTGGAGCGTCTGGGCGAACGGGTGCGCTACCTCGACTGCGACGTGGAGGAGCCGAACGGCCACCTTTTCCTCAAACCGGAGATTGACGAGGCGCGGGAGGTCACGCTTTCCGCTCCGGCGGGCGCGGACCCGGCGCGCTGCACGCGCTGCGGCAGGTGCGTGGAGGCGTGTGCCTATCACGCGCTCGCGCGCGTCAAGGATTCCATCCTGTTTTTTCGGAATCTTTGCCACGTCTGCGGCGCCTGTTCCCTGGTCTGCCCGGAAAAGGCCATTACCGTGAAACCGAGGAAGATCGGCGAACTGAAGCGGGGCCGGGCGGGCGGCGTGGAGTTCGTCTACGGCCTTTTGGAAACCGGCGAGGGCGGCATGACGCCCCGGCTCATCCGGCGCGTCAAGGAGGGAAAGAGCGACGGCGTCACCCTGCTCGACTCCCCGCCGGGCACCTCCTGTCCGGTCGTGGAGACGGTCAGGGACGCGGACCTGTGCGTGCTCGTCACCGATCCCACGCCCTTCGGCGTCAATGACTTGAAACTTGCGGTCGACATGTGCCGCTCCCTCGACCGGGAGCCGGTGGTGGTCGTCAACCGCGCCGAATACCTGACGAACGACCTCAGGGACTACTGCGCGGAAGCGGAGCTCGACATCATAGGAGAGATCCCGGACGAATGGCGGGCGGCGGAATGCTATTCCAGAGGCATGCTGGCCGCGGACGCGTTTCCGGAATATGAAGAGCTTTTCCGGGAGCTGGCGTTGAGGATGCTCGATTACGCCGGACGGGACCGGCCCGTACGGCGGAAGCCCGCGCCCCGGGTGTTTTCCGGAAACGGGACCGACGCCGCGCCCGACGGCACCGCTCCGGCCGGCTGTACCGCCCCGGACAACCGCGCCGCCCCGGCCGGGGGGGAAGGAACGCCGCGCAACGAGGTGGTCGTCATCTCGGGCAAAGGCGGGACGGGGAAAACGTCCCTCACCGCCTCGTTCGCCGCCCTGGAGGGAACGCTCGCCATTGCCGACTGCGACGTGGACGCCGCCGACCTGCACCTGGTGCTCAAACCGGACGTACGCGAACATGGATTGTTCTCCGGCGGGAAGAAGGCGCGCGTCATCCCCGAACGCTGTACGGGGTGCGGATCATGCATGCGCGCCTGCCGCTTCGGCGCCGTGCGCCGTGATATATGGAACGGTACGCCCGTGTACAGGATCGCGGAGAACGGCTGCGAGGGCTGCGGCGTCTGCGCCATCGTCTGCGGCGCCCGCGCCGTCCTCCTTGAGCCCGCGGTCAACGGCGAGTGGTTCGTCTCGGAAACCCGGTTCGGTCCCATGACGCACGCGGCGCTGGGCGCGGCCGAGGAGAACTCGGGGAAGCTCGTCTCCCTCATCCGCGGCAAAAAAAGCGCCCTGCAGAACGAGCGGAACCTGGAACGTTCGCTGTCCGACGGCTCCCCCGGCACGGGCTGCCCGGTCATCGCCTCCCTCACCGGGAGCGACTACGCGGTGGTGGTGACCGAACCGACCGTGTCCGGCGTACACGACCTGAAGCGCATCCTGGAGGTGATCAGGTTTTTCAACCTGCGTTCCGGGGTCGTGGTCAACAAACACGACCTTAACCGGGAGAACACGGAGGAGATCCGCGCGGCGGCCGCGTCGTACGGGGCGGACTTTCTCGGCCTCATTCCCTACGACAAGACGGTAACCAGGGCGCAACTTGAGGCGCGCTCGGTTGTTGAGTATGACGCGGCCGCGCCCGCCGCCCGTTCGGCCGCGGAGATCTGGACGGCGGTAAGGGAGCGGCTGAAGGGGGTGTTCCGTGGCGGATGAGTACCGGTACCTCTTCGGCCCGGTGCCTTCCCGGCGCCTGGGGAAATCCCTCGGGATCGACCTTGTGCCGTTTAAAGTCTGCACCTATGACTGCGTCTACTGCCAACTGGGCCGGACCACGGACAAGACGTCGGTCCGGAAGGAATACGTGCCCGTCGCGGAGGTCATCGGCGAGCTGGAGAAAAAAGTCAATAGCGGGGTTGCGTTCGATTACCTCACCCTTTCCGGTTCCGGCGAACCGACCCTCAATACGGGATTGGGGGAGGTCATCGCGGCGGCCAAACGGCTTTCAGACCGGCCCGTGGCCTTGATCACCAACGGCTCGCTTTTATGGCGGGAGGACGTCCGCCGGGAGGCGGCGGAGGCGGACCTCGTCATTCCGTCCCTGGACGCGGGCTCGGACGCGCTCTACCGATACGTCAACCGGCCCGCGGCCGACATACCCTTTCAGACGATGCTGGAGGGGCTCGTTGCCTTCTCCGTCCCGCGTCCGGAGCGGATCTGGCTCGAGGTCTTTCTTTTGGACGGCGTGAATACGACGGTCAAGGATATCCGGCTGCTCAATGAGATCGTGCGGCGGATCAACCCGTCCCGGGTGCAGGTGAACACCGTCCAGCGCCCGCCGGCGGAATCGTTCGCGGCCGCGGTGCCGGGCCCGCTCCTCCGTGAGTTGGCGCTCATGTTCGACGGCCGGGTGGAGATCATCGCGGATTTCAACCGCCCGGCGGACATCTCGTCCGGCGCCGGCAGAAACATAAAGGAAGAAATCGCCGCGCTGCTGCGGCGGCGACCCTGTACGGTCGATGATATCACGGGCAGCCTGGGCGTTCACCGGCACGAAGCCCTGAAGCGCCTGGATGAATTGGAGGAAGCCGGAATGCTTGTCGTCGAGTGGCGGGGACAAGCCGCGTATTACATAGTCGAGCGGTAAACGGACGAAGAGCGCCTGAGAAGATCGGAGAATCATACGTGCGCGGCATGCCATAAGCGCCGCGCGTATCCGGAACCGGGGAGAAGATTTCGGAATCATCCCGCATATTTGAAATTATGTCCGAATTCGGAGCATATGATAATCGATACGTGAAAGGAAATCCATAATGGAAAGGAAGCAATTATGGCCAAGAAAATCATTGTAATCGGCGGCTCGGCCGCCGGACCCAAGGCCGCGGCGCGGGCGCGCCGGCTGGACCAGGGCGCGGACATCACCCTCATCCAGAAGGACCCGGATCTGTCCATGGCCTCCTGCGGGTATCCGTATTACGTCGGGGGTTTTTTCGACGACCGCAACATGCTCGTCTCCACCCCCACGGGCGTGGTGCGCGATCCCAAGTTTTTCATGAACGCCAAGGGCATCACGGCCCTGACCGGGACCGAGGTGACGGCCATCGACCGGAAGAAACGCGTCGTCCATGCCCGGACCGTAACCGTCGGGGACGCCCGCGAACTGCCGTACGACAAAATCGTCATCGCCACGGGCGCCGTGCCCAAAATTCCGCCGGTGCCCGGCAAAGACCTGGACGGGATCACCACCCTCCAGTCAATGAAGGACGCCGATTTCCTGCGCCGGGTGCGGGACGAGAAAAAAATCCGGAAGGCGGTCATGATCGGCGGCGGTCTCATCGGCATCGAGACCTGCGAGGCGCTCGAGCTGGCCGGCATCGAGGTCACCATCATCGAGATGCTTCCCCAGCTTCTGACCTTTCTCGACTGGCAGCTGGCCAAGATCGTGGAAAACCACGTGAGGAGCAAAAACGCCAATGTCATCACCGGCAACGGCCTGGCGGAATTCCTGGGCAAGGACGGGAAACTCACGGGTGTGAAGCTCGCCAATGGCACCGAACTTCCCTGCGAACTGGCGGTGGTGGCGGTGGGCGTCCGGCCCAACGCCGACCTGGCCCGGGCGGCCGGGCTGACCGTGGGAGCCACGGGCGGCATCGTCGTGGACGAATACCTCCGGACCTCGGACCATGACATCTACGCGGCCGGGGACTGCATAGAAACGGTCAACCGCATCACCGGCAAAAAGACGCACGCCCCCTACGGAGACCTGGCCAACCTCCAGGGCCGGGTGGCCGGGGAAAACGCGGTGTGCGGCGACACGGTCACCTTTCCGGGCACGATTCAGACCGGCATCTGCAAGGTCTTCGATTTCGGCGCGGGAATCACCGGGCTGTCCGAGACCGCGGCGCGCGCGGCCGGGTTCACGGACATTGTGACCGCGGTCAACGCCGGGCCGGACAAGCCGGGTTTTATGAACGGTAAACTTCTCATTACCAAGATGGTGGTCAACCGCCGGGACGGCAAGCTGCTTGGTCTGCAATGCGTGGGCCCGGGCGATGTGGGAAGGCAGATCGCCTCCGGCGCCCTGGCCGTCATGGGAGGACTCACCGTGGCCGACCTGGTCAACGCGGACCTTCCCTACGCGCCGCCCTTTTCGCTCGCCATCGACAACTTCATCGCCACCGCGCATGTTATGGAGAACAAACTGAAAGGCCGCATGAAGGGAATCACGGCCGCAGAGGTGAAGGCGTTCGTAGAAGAGAAGAAGGACACGTTCCTCCTGGACGTGCGCGGTCCGGACGAATACGAGGCCATGCGGTTGGGTATCGGCGAAGTACTCATCCCCCTGGGGGCTTTACGGAAACGCGCGAGTGAACTGCCGAATGATAAAAAGAAGATGATCATTTGTTTCTGCAAGATTTCCCTGCGGGGGTGGGAGGCGGCCGCCTATCTGGCGGGCCTGGGCTATACGGACGTGCGTGTCATGGAAGGCGGTATTATGAGCTGGCCCTATCCGCGGGAGAAGTAGGCGCCGTCGATCCATATAGTGACGCGCTTTAATTTTTTATTTCAAAGAAAGATCAGGGATGGTGATGTAAACCATCAGCATGGCGTATCATCACCATCCCAGTGGACAGCGAATGAAGACATATCTTGACTGCGTCCCGTGTTATTTTGCCCAAGTGCTTGACGCTTGCCGTCTGCTGGGTATGGAAGAACCGGCCGTCAAGGTGATCCTGGACGACGTGGCCCGCATGGTGCCGGATTTCAGCCTCACCTCATCGCCTCCTGAGACCAGTCGCCTTATCTACGCGTTGATCGCGCGGAAAAGCGGAAAACGGGATCCCTATGAAACCTTGAAGCGGGAAAGCAACCGGGCGGCTTTGGCCGTCTACCCGCATGTGAAGGAAAAGATTGCCCGTACCGGGCGTCCGTTGCGCGCCGCGGTGGAAGCGGCCTGCGCCGGTAACATTATTGATTACGGCGCCCTGCGGGTGATGGATTTGGAACGGGAATTGGATGCGATCATGGAACGCTTGGAGGAAACCGTGGCCGACCGGGATCATGGATTCTTCGCCTTCAACCTCCTTACGCGTGAGTTGGGGAACGCGCGATCACTGCTTTATCTGCTGGATAACGCGGGAGAGATTGTCTTCGACAGGATGTTGCTGGAAGAAATCAAGACGCAGTATCCCGAACTGGCGGTGACCGTCGCCGTACGCGGGGCCCCCATTATCAATGATTGCCTGGAGGAAGACGCGCATGCCTGCGGCCTTGCGGACATGGCGCGTATTATTTCCAACGGGGCCGACGCGCCGGGGACCGTCCTTTCCCTCTGTTCGCCCGGCTTTTTGGATGTATGGATGAAGAGTGATTTGGTAATCAGCAAGGGACAGGGTAATTACGAAAGCCTTTCCGAAGAAACCAAGCGAATTTTTTTTCTGTTAACGGTAAAGTGCCCGGTGTTGGCGCGTCATATCGGCGTGGACGTAAGAAAAACGGTCCTGCTGCCCAGCCAAGGGATCCATTAGCGGATGGTATGCCCGGTTGCGCGGCTTTCCGCCGGGAGGCGTCCCTACTTGATGAAGAGCGAAAGCAACCACATGGAGAGCGGCGGGATGAACGCGATCATCAACAGTGTTATTATATTCGCGATCAGGAAGGGCAGGGCCCCCTTGAAGATGGTGCCGATCCGCTCCCAATACAGCCCCAACAACATCCACCATCTGATCGGCTCTACGTCCC
>CAYQRT010000158.1:0-7068 GCA_964419695.1 uncultured Spirochaetaceae bacterium
GACGCTGTCACCCGGGAAAAGCGCCTCGCCGTGTTCACCCTTACAGGCGATGGATTCATGCGAGTGGATCACCTTGACCAGGTAGATTGCCTTTCCATTGCCGGCCTCGGGAGCCGGCTCCGCCGCCGAAGGCGTTGGTTCGGTAACGGCCTGGGTATCGGCCGCTGCCGGTATATGATCATTAGGTTCCATGTTATCTCCTATCGAAGCAGATCGACCAAGAGGCCGTTGACCTCATTGATCCGGCCCAACAGATCGATGTGCTCTTTCTGGCCGCTCAGGAATTCCCGGACCAGCGCCTCGAGTTTTCCGTCGACCGTGTTAACAAGCAGGTACTTCTTGCGCTTGAGTATGTTGGCGCCAGACGTCCGCTCTTCCACTTCTATGACGTGGTCGACCACGTATTTTAAAAACTGTTTCACCCTCTCCCGGTAACGCCTGACGTTTTCCAGGGTGGGGGTTTTCACGAGCGCGTCTCCCAGCGCCGTGATGTCCTCCATCAGTTCGTCCAGCGGCTCGGTACCGCCTTCCTCCTCAGGGACGTTAAGTTCGCTTTCCCCGGCGTCGGCCGCCTCTGACAGGAGTGACGAAAAAATGCCGTGCGGCAACGGCTTTTTTTTCCGTATCTTTTTTGGCAATGATTTGTTCGAAAACGATTCCCCGACCGACTCGATCCTGTCCATGACCCGTTCCGCCCGACCGCTCGCTATTGAGCGACGCGTTCCGGAACCTTCTCCTGCCGGGTCCCGGAGAAAAGGGCGACGGAAGGCGCGCCTGCTTGCTCAGCCGCCTCCTCCAGACGCCGGACCTCGTGCCGGAAGCGTTCCGCGTCCGGGGTGATCCGACATGACCCGTGCAGGATCACATGCTCATGAACAATAAGCCGCGGCGAGAGAATGGTGCCGATCACCACCGCGGAGCTCAGGATCTCCACCGAGTTGTGGGCGATGATCGTCCCCTTGAACACGCCGCCGATGACGACAATATTACCGTTGATCGTGCAGGCGGCGCGTCCGTTCCGGCTGACAAGTACCTTGCCGTCGGTGGTGATGCTGCCTGAGAAATCGCCGTCGATACGCAGCAGGCCCTTGACCTCAAAGTCGCCCTTGAGCCGCGATCCCTCGCTGATGATCGAATGAACGGAGTCCCCTATGTGTGAAATTACTTCGTCTGCCATACCCGCCGCTATCGTCCAATATCGAAGCGATCCTGATTCCCCATGTCCAGGAAGAGAATCGGATCCACCGTCTGGTTTCCCAACCGCACTTCGTAATGCAAGTGCGCCCCGGTCACCGTGCCCGTGGCTCCCAGCGCCCCGATAACCGCCCCGCGCTCCACCTCCTGGCCTTTCTGAACATAGACCGCGTCCAGGTGGGCGTACAGGGTGCTGAACCCGTATTTATGACTGATAATAATATAATTCCCATAGCCGAGCGGATCAAGCTGTACGCGCAATACTTTTCCCGCGGCCGTGGCCAGCACGTCCGCGCCGCGCGTGTACACAATGTCGATCCCCTTGTGAATGTACCAGTACCCGTGGATGGGATGGATCTGCGGCCCGAATCCGAACGTCAGCACCCCGCGGGCCTTGAGCGGCCAGCTGGTCGGGATGTCGACCAGCACCTTGTGCTGTTCGCGGAAACTGCCCATGATGGCTTTGAGGGGAATTTCCGCGTTCTTGAACAGGAGCAACAGCTGTTTCAAATCGTTCAGTTCGCGGGCGCTTTCGGGAATGGCGGCGCTTTCCCCGGGCAGAGGCAGGTTGCCGCCCGCGCTCGTGTCGAAATAACGCGACGCCATGTCCGGATCCGTCAGAAGCAGCAGATTGCCCACCAGCTCTTTGAAATCGTCCTTGGCGCGGTTGATATCGATCATGGTTTCCCGGTATTCATTGCGGAAATCCTGGTCTCCCGCCATCTGTTCCCGGTCCCGGGCGGTCTGGATTTCGTTGTAGGTCATGGTGGTGGAAAGAAAGAAGATAACGACCACGATCATGACCACCAGCAGCAGGAAAAATGACAATGAATAGATGGAAACCTGAAAATTGAAGATTTTTTTCTCGGAATGGGGGATGAACATGACGGTGAAGCGTTGTTTTCCGACATGGTGGAGATTCCGGAAAAACCGGCTGATCCCCATGACCGTCGATCGTATTTTTTTGCCCATGGCATGAACCGCCAGGGCTTCCACTCGCTTGTAATTATGTACTGGAGACATGCATCCCTCGTTACTGTCCGCTTTTTTTAAGACTAACACAGACAATCGGAAATTGTCAAATAAAAATTTGTTGACTCCACGGTCGCTTCATGCTATGCTTCTCTTTATAGAAGTATTTTCGGTGCCTGACAGACCGCATCAAACGAATACGGCGGTATCCGGGGCAGCCTCAATATAGACTTTTCTTCACAATCAACATTAATTGGAGTGTTATGCAATTATTTGATACTCACGCCCATATAGGACTCATCAACGAAGACCCGATCGAACAGATGATCATCGTTCAGGAAGCCAGGCAGGAAGACCTGATCGGCATCGTGAGCATCTCCAACAATCTGCGCGATTTCTTCCAGATCTATGATAACCTCAAAACCGAAAATCATGTATTCCATGCCATCGGCGTCTCCCCCTCGGAAGTGGCCCATCCCGGCAATGACTGGGAGTCCCAAATCAGGGAAGGCGCCAAGTTCAAACGCATCGTGGCCATCGGCGAGATCGGCCTCGACTACTACCGCAAATTCGGCGACCGGGACTCGCAGATCGAGCTTTTCATCCACCAGTTGGAGCTGGCCGAGCGGCTGAACCTGCCGGTCATCATTCACAATCGTGAAGCCGGCGAAGACGTGCTCAATATTCTCCGGGAAAAACTGCCCTCCCAGGGCGGCATCCTCCACTGCTACTCCGAGGACTATGAGTACGCCAAGCGGGCCCTGGAACTCAACCTCTATATCTCCTTTGCCGGCAATGTCACCTACCGTAACGCCAAGAACCTGCATGACACGGCCCGCAACATGCCGGTGGAACGTATGCTGATTGAGACGGAGTCGCCGTTCATGGTGCCGGCCCTCTACCGCGGCAAACGCAACAAACCGTCCTACCTGGTGGAAACCGCCAAATTCATAGCCGAACTGCGCGGCGTGACGCTGGAGGAAATGGCCGAGACGCTTACCGTCAACTCGCTCTCCTTCTTCCATATTGACCGGAAGAGCGTCTAATAGGTTGTTGAAAAAATGGAACCTTTTCAAAAACCCGCTCTTGTTTCAAGCAAACCCTTTTTTCAGGGCACATCTGCGCAATTTCGACATCCGAGGAAGCTGTTGAAAACCGCCGTTTTCCTGCGCAGCAGGAAATCCGGTTTATTCAACAGCCTGCTATCCGGTCGGTGACCAACGGACTTCATCATCCCGTCATCCTGCCCCACCTGCGTATCCCGGGGAACATCTGGCTGGCGCCCCTGGCCGGGTACACCGACCTGGCTTTCCGTTCCCTGGCCGTGGAATGGGGGGCGGACTTCACCTTCACCGAAATGATCTCAGCCGAGGCGGTCCGACGCGGCAATGCCAAAACCCTGCGCCTGGCCGCGCCCGCGCCCAATGAAAAAACATACGGCATTCAGATTTTCGCCGCCGGTCCTGACGCGGCGGCCGCGGCCGTCGAGGGGCTGCTGCCCTTCGGGCCCGCCCTCATTGATCTCAACTGCGGCTGCTCGGTACCCAAAATTCTCAAATCAGGGTCCGGTGCCCTGCTGCTCAAGGAGCCCCGCGTTATCGGGTCGATTGTCAAGGCCATGCGGGCCGCCGGTGCCCCGGCGGTTTCGGTCAAACTCCGCCTGGGCTGGGACGCCGCCTCCCCCACCTACCTGGAGGCGGCGGCGGAGGCGGTGACAAACGGCGCCTGCCTGGTGACGCTTCATCCCCGCACCAGATCACAGGGGTTTAGCGGCCGGGCCGACTGGTCACACCTGACCGCCCTTAAGCGCCGCTTGACCGTGCCGGTCATCGGCTCCGGGGACCTCATGACCCCGGAGGACGCCCGGCGCCTGCTCGCCGAAACCGGCTCTGACGGCGTCATGTTCGCCCGCGGAGCGATCGGCAATCCGTTCGTCTTTCGTGATACCATCGATCTCCTGGAATACGGCGGGCCTCCCCGTCAGCATGCAGCCGCCGTGCGTCTGACCACCGCCCTGCGCCACCTGGACCTGCTCCTGTCGTTCAAACCGGAAAAGGTCGCGGTGCGGGAGATGCGCAAGCACTTCGGCCACTATACCAAAGGGCTCCCGGAGGCGGCCGCCTTCCGGCAGGAGATCAATACCCTTCCGGCCGCCGCCCAGTGCCGTGCCGCGGTCACGCGGTACCTCGCCCGGCTGGAATAACGAAATCTATCCGCCGTCTTCCTCGGCCCGCCCGATTGATTTGCACGGCCGGGGTCGCTTGACTTAGACTTACCTATGAGATGTCAGAACTTCTGAACCTGATCAGGGATTTCTTAAGTTCCCTGTTTACCGGCAGTCTCCATGCCTCGCGCAAGCGGCGCGAATTGAAAAAAGCCGCGCGGGAGCTCCGCCAGCACAATCCCGATGTGTTCCGTTTTTCCTCGAACGAGATCATGCCCCCCTTCCCCGCAGCGCTCTACAAGCTGAGCCGCTACGTCCGCACCCTGACGCGCCTGTTTGAACGCACCCTCTTCCACCCCGACATCAAAACCGCCGAACGCTTCCGTGACTATCTGGTGGAGGGCAGACTCACGGAAGACGACCGCCTGCGGAAAACCGATTTTACAGCCGCGGCCCTGCGCGCCCGCCTGGAACGGACGGGCTCGTTTCAGGAAACAATGAAGGCCATCGGGACCGATTTCGAAAAATATCTGGCGCTCTTCCGGCAGCCCGAATTCGCCGATTTTAACCGTGAATACGCGCAGGTGGAACGGTTGGCCGAGCTGACCCGTTTCCCGTTTGAAAAAATACTGTCCTTCTTCGACCCGCACATCACCTCCCCGGACGTCGGGTACAAGCCGCGCTTCTCGCCGGTGCTGGCACAGAACCTGACCCAGGATCTCATGGACCTCTATTTCACGCTGGCCGGATGCGAACCGGGAGCGGATACGGCGCAGGGTGTGGTCATCCTGCACCACCGCCTGACGCGGATTCACGACGCCGACGAGGCGAACAAGATCAGAAAACTGGTGGGGTTCATCCGCACGCTTCTGGGCAAGTACTTCTCGCGGCAGGCGCTGCTCTGCCTCATCCGCCTCTCCAGTGAGAACGCCACGCTCACCCTGCCCGAGCCGCGGGACACGACCGACTTTCTGGAAATGTTCAAAACCCGCCTGCGGGCCCGCTTCGAACTGGAGCGGGAAAAGCTGAGGCGTGAGCACTCGGAAAGCGAAGTGACGGCCGACCTGAAAAACCTGTTTCACGACACCCCCCTGCTCGACGTCCGGGGGTATACGGCCGGTGTGGCGCAGGAACTCACCGACGGCGGCTTTGACGCCTTCACCCATATCCAGGGCTTGCGGATCCTCAAATCGTTCGTATCCGAGTTTTTCGAGCCCCGGATCAAAGAGCACATCAAGCTGCTGGTTATTGACGGTTTTTTCGAAAACAAGGAGTTCAAGGACCGCTTTATCGGATTTTTCCACACGGCTCAGGCGGCGGTGGACGACATTGGATTGTTCGAAGACACCCTGAACGGCTCCGGGGACGTCAGCCTCCAGAATCTGCGGGGGTACCTGGAAAAACACCGCGACGGAAAAACGGTGGAGGCCTCCCTCAACCAGCTGGTCGAAGCCGTCGACGACAATGCCGCCCGGCTCATTGAACGGTTGGTCGGCGTCTTCTTCGGGTTCTCCCGCTCCCTGGATGAACTGCTGGCCGACGCCACGCAGCGCGCGCCGGCCATCGTCAGCAACATCAACGTCATGGGCGGTGAACGCAACGCGGAACGCCTGGCGCAGTTGCACGGCGACGCGGAGGCTCTCACCCTCTTTCTTTCCATTATGAAACACTTCACCGTGGTCGGTAAAAAAGCGGCCAGAACGGCGTCCGCCGCCCCGCGCCGCGCTCCCGGGTAGAAAGCGATGCGTCCGTCTTGAACCGCTGGTACGACAGAAACCGTAAACTTAAGTACTACCTGGAAAGCCTGCAGCGCCTGGATCGTCCCCTCCGCGAAAAAATCGTCAAGGAAATCATGGCCGTGGTGAAAGAACACGACGGCGCCCTGCTGGACCGGTTCGCCGAGGAATATCCCCTGGATCTGCGCAAGCAGCGCTGGTACGACCAAAACCCCTACCTGTGGATCCTCTACAACGGCCTGCGCTACGCCTCGGACGAGGTGATCGCCTGCGTCATCGAATATTTTGAGTCGGTGCTGTGATGCGGGTAGGGAGAGACGGACCTTACTGGAGGCCCAGGGCCTTGTTGATCTCCTTGGTTTTCCGCCCCAGGACCTGCACCAGGTCGTCGGTGGCGCGGATAAAAACATTGCGCATGGTGGTGGCCTCGGAATTGCCCTGGCCGTGCGAGTCGTGCGCCCGGTCCGCGTACCCAACCGCCTCGAAGAGAATCTTGCCGTCGGCGATTCGTATAATCCGCAGCGTGGCTTTGCCTTCGCCCAGAAACACGCTCTTGAACTGGGGCAGTTTTCTTACCGAATAGCAGTCGTTGAAGACCGTCACCAGGTACGGCACGTTCCGTTCGATGGGAAGTCCCTTGATGGATTTCAGGTCGCCGCCGAACACGTTCATGAAGGCGTCGCCCAAAAGCCGGCCGTTATAGGGAATAAAATCGAATTCCATTTTTTTCAAGGTATTGTAAACCGGATTGAAAATAGAGGGATCGTCGGCCGCGTAATCGGGGCCCCGTTCGAGCACCAGAATGGTGGCCCGCTTGGAGGGGGGCACCCAGACGAATTCCACCTTGGTCTGAGAGAAGGCGTAGGTGAAACCCTTGACGGTATACGCCAATGAAGCGCGGACCACGGTCTCCCGGTTGGGATCGTCGATTTTTCCTATGGGTACGGATGCTTCCCCGTATTCATTGGTGGTGGTGAATCCGGTGATGAGTCCCGAACCTTT
>CAYQRT010000159.1:0-7063 GCA_964419695.1 uncultured Spirochaetaceae bacterium
TACTGGAAGCGGTCGGGCGGAGGCTGAACTTTCATCCCCTCACCCTCGAGGACATCGCTTCGATCACGCAGCGGCCGAAAACGGAGGAGTTCGATTCCTATCTCTACTACGTGCTGAAGATGATCTATCTGGATAGTGAGGAAACGGGGATATCCTTCGAGCAGGTGAGTCTCGTCCTGGGGAAAAATTTCATTGTCTCGTTTCAAGAAATCGAAGGGGACGTCTTCGAGCACATCAGAACGCGGATCAGGGAGGACAAGGGCTTAGTCAGAATGATGGGGGCGGATTATCTGTTCTATCTCATGGCGGACGCGATCATCGACAACTACCTTATAGTGATCGAACACTGCGGGGATCGGTTGAACGCAATCGAGGACGCCCTCCTGGAGGACGCGGACAACGCCACCCTGCTGGAAATCCATGGAACCAAGACCGATATTCTCCGGCTGCGCAAGGCCGTCCGGCCCCTTTATAATGTCAACGGGAATCTGACGCGGATGGAATCAAACCGTTTGAGCGGGGGAATCGGTATGTATCTCAGGGACCTGAATGATCATACCATCCAGGTGATCGATACCCTGGAGATTTACCGGGATACCATTACCGGTCTTCAGGAGGTGTACCTTTCAATGACCAGTAATAAGATGAACGATATCATGAAGGTGCTGACTATCTTCGCGTCCATTTTCATCCCGCTCACCTTCCTGGCCGGTTGGTACGGCATGAACTTTAAATTCATGCCCGAACTGAACATCCCGTTTGCGTATTTTATCATACTCGGGATTTCCGTCGTCACCGCCCTCTTGATGGTTCTATTCTTCTGGAAAAAGAAATGGATCGGCCACCGCAGGCGAAAGCAAAACCCGTCAACGGTAAAAACACCGCGGTCACGCGTCCCGGGATCAAACCGGTCCGGACATGAATGAACCGGTATTATTTCCTCACTCGGAACCAAGCTGTTTAACGGGTACACAACCCGGCTTTCAAGCCAACCCTGGCCCAATGGCGGCCGGCGTTGAAGCATGAATCGTTCATACGGAACCAATGACGGCGAAAGGAACCAGGGGCCACCGTGCCCATCATTGCGGCTTAAACGCCAACCTGACCGCCTCCCGTAAATCAACCGCTCCCTTGAAACCCGGTTCACCGGTCATGCGTTCGCTGTTGGCCGGGCCGATCATGTGTTCAAACCCCAGGTCAAGGGCGGTTTTCAGGCGTTTGTCCATCTGCTTCACCGGGCGGAGTTCACCGGCCAGGCTCACCTCGCCGCAGACCACGGTGCGTTCGGGAACCGAGATGCCCTGACGGGCGGAGTAGAGGGAAAGACACAGCGGCAGTTCGATACCCACCTCGCGGATGGAGAGCCCCCCCGCCACGTTCACGTAAATGTCATATTGACCGAACTGGACGCCGCAGTATTTTTCCAGCACCCCCACCGCCTTCCAGACCAGGCGCGCGTCGATACGGTCCGAAAACACCCGCGGCATGCCCCCCTTGGCGGGCGCGGCCAGGCTTTGCAGCTCCACCAGCAGCACGCGCGAACCCTCGAACACGGGCGCCACCACGATCCCGGGAGGCAGTGCGCCGGACCGCTTTTCCAGAAACAAGGCGTTGGAGTCCTTGATCTGCTCCAGGCCGTCCTCGTTCATCCGGAAGATGCCGATCTCGTCCACGCTCCCGAAGCGGTTCTTGACCGCGCGCAGGAAACGGAGGTCATGGTCCGAGGGCTCGAACTGAAGCACCGTATCCACCAGGTGTTCCACCACCTTGGGCCCGGCAATGGCACCCTCCTTGGTCACGTGGCCCACGAAGAAGATGGCCGTCCGGTGGAGTTTGGCCCAGTCGGAGAGTTCCTGGGCGGCGTATTTCATCTGGTTAACCGTACCGGAAACCGGTCCCAGGTCCCGGTTTTTCAGGGTTTGGATGGAATCGACTATAACCAGCACCGGTTTCACCTGCTCCAACACCCGCTGCAGGACATCCAGATCCGTTTCCGTGCAGATCTCGATGTTGTCCGACAGGGCGCCGATACGGCCCGCCCGCATCTTGATCTGTTCGGGTGATTCCTCGCCGGAGACGAGCAGGACCCGGCCGGACGTTTTGATGCCGGCCGCGACCTGCAGAAGCAATGTCGACTTGCCGATACCCGGTTCGCCGCCCAAAAGGATGGCCGATCCCTTGACGATGCCGCCTCCCAGCACCCGGTTCACTTCGTCCAGACCGGAATCAAACCGGACGTCTTCGTGATCGTCCACCCGGGACAGCGGCACGGTCACCGGCCTTTTGCCGCCCTCACCTTTTTTAGTTTTCTGCGTCTGTCCGGCCGCGAACGTGTTCCACTCGCCGCAGGCCGGACAGCGACCCAGCCATTTGGGTTCGACATGCCCACAGGCATTACAGATAAACATCGTCTTTTCCGTTTTCGCCGCCATATTCCCCATACTGCCGCTTTCCGGCCCGGGGGGCAAGGGGTGACAGACACGCTTCCGGGGGTGAATTCATCTGCGGCGATCTCATGTGGGAGAATGACCGTTCCCGACAACGCGTGTATGCGGCGTATCCCGACCTGGTTGAAGATTTCGAGGACGAATTCTACTGGAATCTGGAGACGGACGAAGCGGCGCTGCGGTCGGTCGGTTTCAGTCTGGAAAGCAAACAATTTTCAGATCTGTCCTGGGGAATCAGAGCCAGGAAATTGACACCTCCCCGAGGTTGACCACCGACTACAACAGGCGTTCGATCGCCTGCACCAATCGCGGATCATCCGGTTTTACCTTGGTGTCAAACCTTTCCACTACCCGGCCCGTCCGGTCCACCAGGAACTTGTTGAAATTCCAGGTTATCGGCCCCCCGCTGTCCGGGTGCGCTTCCTGGCTGGTGAGCCAGGCGTAGAGGGGATGTATGTCTTTTCCCTTGACCGATATTTTTGAAAACAGCGGAAAGGTGACGTTGTATTTTGTCGAACAAAAAGCCGCTATCTCCTCGTTCGTACCCGGCTCCTGGCCCAGGAAGTTATTAGCCGGGAAGCCCAGAATGACAAACCCGCGTTCCCGGTAGGTGCGGTATATCCGTTCCAAACCCTCGTATTGGGGGGTGTGCCCGCACTTGCTGGCCACATTGACGATAAGCACCACTTTATCATTGTATGCGCCCAACGACTGCGGCTTCCCCTGGATGGTGTCGACCGAAAACTGATAGAGTGTGTTTTCCATAATCACTTCCTCCGATATATGTGAAGGTACGTCCTCCACCACCCTTTCGGCAAATGGTTTGGGAAAGTATCAAGCGTCGCCTCATCGGAAAAAGAAGTTTTTCTGTTTACTTCGTTCCGTTCGAAATATATATTTATGTATATTTTTGGATGCCATGCGGAATTTGTCGGAAATCCATCACAAGAAAACCATTCTTTCATCCGCAATGTGCCGTTCCACCCATTGATGTGTATACATGTCGGCCGCATACGGTTGACGCCAAGGAGTTTTCATGGATTTTACTTCCTACATCCAACCTGACGGCATCATACTTTTACAAGAGACAACCAAAACCGAGGTATTGCTGCGCCTTACCGATACGGCGGCCGCCTTGGGCCGGATCAGCGACAAGGATCAATTGATAAAGGACATCTTCTACCGCGAACAGCTGATGAGCACCGGCATCGGCCTGGGCATCGCCATTCCCCATGTCCGTTTTCCACAAGTAAACACACCGCTTATCGTTATGGGCATTCAACCTGCCGGTATTAATGATTACCCCTCCATTGACGACGAACCGGTTAAGATTGTGGTCATGATCCTGGTCGGCACCAACCAGCATAAAGAGCATATCAGGCTTCTCTCCCAGATTGTCGCCTTTCTGAAATCCGATGACATTATCCCGCGTCTCCTGGCCGCTCCTACGGCCCAGGCCGTTCACACCATCATTACGGAGTCGAACCATGGGTGATTTCTTCTCCAACCTGCTGCATAGCATCTCCCTGCTCCACCTGAACGCCCTTCTCCTCCTGGGCCTGGCCCTGTTCGGCGGCACCATCGGCGGCCGTTTGTTCCAAAAAATAAAGGTGCCGCAGGTGGTGGGCTACATCGTCATTGGGATCGTCATCGGCCAGACCGGCCTGCACTTCATCAGCGTGGATACGCTCACCGCCTTCGAACCGTTCAACTCCTTCGCGCTCGGGCTGATCGGCTTCATGATCGGCGGAGAACTCAAACTCAGCACGCTGAAAAAATACGGCAAGCAATTCATGTCCATCCTCTTCTTCGAGGCGCTTACCGCCTTCGCCTTCGTGGCCATCCTGGTGGCGGCCGTCGGATATTTCCTCTTCCACGACATCGCCCTGGCGGTCTGCTTCGGCCTGCTCCTGGGTTCCATCTCCGCGGCCACCGCCGCGGCCGGGACCACGGACGTGTTGTGGGAATACAAAACCCGCGGGCCCCTCACCACCACCCTCCTGGGCATCGTGGCCCTGGATGACATCCTGGCCCTGGTCCTTTTTGCTGTTTCCGCGAGCGTCTGCGGCCTGCTCCTGGGCCGGACCGAAGGCGGACTGGGCACGGAACTGGCGGGCCTGGGATATGAAATCGGATTGGCCGTGGCCCTCGGCGGGCTGGCCGGCTTCGCCCTTTCCAAACTCCTGAAAAAGTACAGGGACGAGGACAAGACCCTCACCTTCTCCATAGGCGGCATCCTTTTCATATTGGGCGTGTCCGTGGCCCTGCACATCGACATGATCATGGCCTCCATGCTCATGGGCGTGATCATGACCAACGTGGCCCCCCGGCGCAGCAAGGAAGTCTTTGCCATGCTGGAGCGGATCGCCTCCCCCATCTTCGTCCTCTTTTTCGTGTTGGTGGGCGCCAAACTCGACTTTAGCCGTCTGAACTGGACCCTGGTGGCGGTGGCCGGCGTCTACCTGGTGGGCAGGACGTTCGGCAAAATCCTGGGCGCCCGGGTGGGCGGACAACTCTCGCGGGCCGTGCCTGCGGTCGCCAAATATCTGCCCCTCTGCCTTTTCAGCCAGTCCGGCGTGGCCATCGGCCTCTCCATCATCGCGGGTCAAAAATTCCCCGACGCCATCGGTAATTCGATCATCATCGTGGTCACGGCCACCACCTTCGTGGTCCAGCTCATCGGTCCGCCCTTCATCAAGCACGCGGTGCACAAGGCGCAGGAGACGGGGCTCAACATCACGGAGGCGGATATCCTGGCCACCTCAACGGCGGCGGATATTGTGGACGGGAAGCTGCCCGCCATCCCGGACACCACCAACCTGACCGGCGTGCTGGACGTATTCAGCCGGTATGACGCGCTCTGCTACCCGGTGGTGGACGCCAAGCAAAAAATGGTCGGCGTACTATCCATCGAAACCCTCAAGGAAACGTTCATGGCGCAGGAACTGTCCGAACTGCTTCTGGCCCACGACATCATGGAACAGCCGCCGGTGGTCTGCAAGCCGGAGACCAGTCTGACCGAAGTTGAGGAAAAGATGAAACACTTCCGTATCGATTATATGCCCGTGGTCTCGGCCGACGGCCGGGCGTCGGGCGTCATCGAACAGCGCGGCATCAGCCGGGCCATCTCCCGCAAACTGCTCGACATCCAGCAGAAGGCCGACGCGTTGGGATGACGTCCCTGCCCTTGAGGCCGTGTTCCGGGCGATGTGCGTGTTGAAGTTTACGTTATTGTTTTTTATATACAACAGCTCTGCCTAGGAAAGAAGAAAAAACCATGCCGTTTACCTTCCCCGACCGCAAGGCGGACCGCGAACAGCTTTTTACAGACTACCTCTCCCTGACGCCTCCGGCGGCGACCCTGGTCCGGTTTTTCTCATTGGTATATGAAGAGATATCCGTGCAGGGCCTGCTCGCGTTTCTGGAACGCGTCCGGAACAAAGACACGGACTGGCCTGCCGACCGGGAAGGTTGGAAAAAGGCCCTCCGTGAATGCAAGGCGAAACACCTCATACGGGAACAATATTCATATCTTACATGCGCGGAGAACGTCCGTACGGCGTGCGCCCGGCACTGCTTGCAGTCGGGTGATTTCGAACTCGTTGTTTCACTCATCGAGACGTATAAAAAAAGACATCATGCGTACGATTTTCGCGCGTTCTCGGAAGACCTCCTGCGCGCCGCCGTGTCAGGAAAGGCCGGAACCTTCTTCTCCGCCGCCGGTAAAAGCGGTCACTATTCAGTGAGAACGATCAAACACGCCGACCTGGCGGACGTTTTCAACGCGCCGTTCGATGAAGCCTTTCTTGAGGGAGTCGGGGACGAGCACCTGACGCTCATCATGCGCGCCGTCATGGAAGACTCTCAGCGCCGGCTCGAGCCCGCCGACGAAGCCTGCGCCTTTCTCCATAAGCTTCTGAAAGCGGGAAAGGACAAGACGGGCGCGCACGTACGCCTCCTCGGTTCCCATCTTCTGGTCACGGGACGTTTTCGGGAATACGACGCGTTGCCCCGGTCGGTAAACCATCCCCTCCTCCTGCGGGCGATGGAACGTACGCTCAAGGGAGACGACGCCGGGGCGATTGCGGCGTATGAGGCGGCGCTGAAAACACTGCGCCAGGCCCTGCGAAAACGTTCCGCCGTGTTCGGTGATCTGGCGGATGGCCTCTTCTTCCTCTCCCTGCTACGCAGCGGCGAACGCACAAACGTCGACCGCGCTAGGATCTTCCTGAGGCAAATGTCCAGGGCGCAGAACGATTTTGACCGGTCCACCTGGCAAGCGCGGTTCGACCCCTTCACGTACCTGTTTGACGAAACCGGCATGTTTCTCGGTTCTCCCAACCGGCCCATGCGGCTTTCGGAATCACATCTGCCGGAAGACCCGATCACCGTCTGGAGCGCGCTTCTGACCGCGCATTGGCTCAATATGCAGTTTTCCCCCGCGCACATCCGCCGGCTCTCCGACGCGCTTGATTTGGTCCGGACGCGGGGCTACGTATGGCCGGCCGCGGAGATGGCGGAGCTCCTCTTTCGACTCACCGGCGTGAAAAGCCGCCGGGAGGAGGCGGAAGCCCTGCGCGGCGGATGGACCTCCGCCTCAGTGACGGACGCAGTCA
>CAYQRT010000160.1:0-7031 GCA_964419695.1 uncultured Spirochaetaceae bacterium
CGAGTTCCTGGCCCTTGGAGGGGCTGGAACCGAAGAGCGTGCGGCCGGCCAACTTCAGGTCCATCCGTTTTTCAAAGTACTCGCGGTCCACCAGGAAGTATTCCTGCTCGGGGCCCACGGTGGCGTACACGTGCTGGGAGTTCTGATTGCCGAGCTTTCTCAATACACGCAGAGCCTGCCGGGACACGGCCTCCATGGAACGGAGGAGGGGCACCTTCTTGTCCAGCGCTTCTCCGGTGAAGGAGATGAAGGCGGTGGGGATATAGAGGGTGATACCGGTGGTGTCTTCCTTCAGAAACGCCGGCGAGGTGACGTCCCAGGCCGTATAGCCGCGCGCCTCGAAGGTGGCGCGCAGGCCGCCCGAGGGGAAGGACGAGGCGTCCGGCTCACCCTTGATCAGTTCCTTACCGGAGAATTCCATGATCACCCGGCCGTCAGCGGTGGGAGCAATAAAGGAATCGTGCTTTTCCGCGGTGAGTCCGGTATGGGGCTGGAACCAGTGAGTGTAGTGCGTGGCGCCTTTTTCAATGGCCCAGTCCTTCATGGCCATGGCCACCACGTCCGCGACATCCAGGGTCAACTCGGCTTTGCCGGCCTGAACGTTCTTGAGGATCCGGTACACGTTTTTAGGCAGGCGTTCCCGCATGATGGCGTCGGAGAAACTGTGCATGCCGTAAATTTCAGTGACCGGAGTCTTGGTAAAATCAATGATTCTTTCCATAGTATAAAACAGGCTCCTTGGTTTGATATGGGATGAGGTAATATAGCGAAATTCAAGTTTAGTGGCAATGCATTGCCGTTGTAATTTAAAAAAAATTAAAAAATGCGTTAAAAGAACAGAATAGTTTCAGAATCTCGAAAAAATGGGGGGAACTGCCGTTTATTTCATTATTGTATAACGACTTAACGGCAATTTACGGTTTTTTACCCATATCAAGACAAAGAAGATCACCGTGATAATTTCTCACATAAAGCCGGGAGCGGGAGAACACCGGGGGACTGAACCATTCGCCCTTGCGTTTGGTGCCCAGCCGGCCCGAGGCCAGTGGTTTATAGGCCCGGGGAGTGGCCGCAGCCGTGATCAGCTCGCCCGATTCGGAGAGGATGAGGAGCACGGCCCCCACCGCGGTGACGGAAGTCTGCCCCAGCTTCCTGGTCCACATGGTCTTACCCGTGGCGATCTCAATACACCGGTTCTCACCCTTGGCATAAAAGTAATAATAGTCGTTGCCGTAGTAATACCCGTCGATGATCACCCCCGGCGCCATCTGGGCCCCCAGGCCGGGCAGCCGGTACACCAGGGACAGCTTCTTCCCGTCGAAGCGGAATCTACCGTACCCGCGGCCGTAACTGGATGTAATAAACAGTCCGTCTTCCAGAACCAGGGGATCGGCGATGTTCCCCTGGAAGGCCGTTTTCCAATCGAAGGAATCCACCAGACGTCCGGTGGCTGATGCGACCACGTACAATTTTGTCGCTCCGAATACGGCCGTATAATCCACCCCCTCCCGCCGGAACGGCACGGGCGGGGCATACCCGCTCATACCGGCCGGACTGGCCCAAAGCCGCCGGCCCGTGCGTTTGTCCAGGGCCACGCCCCAGGAACGGGCGTTTACCAGAAGGATGTCTCCCTGTAGCGCCGGCGGCGAACAAAAACCGAACTCCTGCTCCCGGGGTTCCAGGCCGTACTCTTTTTCAACGTCCACCAGCCAGATTTCCCGGCCGGTGAGCGCGTCCAGGCAATAAAGGCGTCCGTCCCAGCTCAAGGTGTAGACGCGCCCCTCATGCACCAGGGGAAAGGCGCGCGGGCCCGTGTACGTGGAGGGCGCACAGGCATAGGAGAAGGCCCAGACGGTTTCCCCGGTCGCTTCTTTGAGGCAGAAGACGGTGTCCTTGCCCGCCGCGCCGCCCCGTTCCCGGGAGAAACCCATGGTATAAACGTATTCCCCGACGATCGCCGTGCCCGCGTAGCCCCAACCCACATTGATTTTCCAGATCAGCCGCGGGTGCCCCTTGGCCAGCACATTGTCCATGCCCCGGACGGCCAGAGGATCGAAATCCGTTTCCGTGGAAACACCGTCATTGCGGGGGCCGCGCCATTGCGGCCAGTCGCCCGGAGACACCGCTTCGCTTAAGGGCGCCGGAGGCACGGAGGTCACCACCGCCTTTTCCACATGGGGGTCTCCGTCGCAGGCGGCGAACATTATCAGACAGGGGATTACGGTGAGCGGGCGGGGAATTCCATTTTTCACGCGTGACAGGCTCCTGAAAGGCGGATCGATACCCGCCCGGATGAAAAGCATGGCAGCGAACTTGCATTGCTGCGGCGGTCAAGGTACCGGTCGTCGTTCACCAGGAAGTATACACCAAGCCGGAATTTTTTTCATCACTTTTTCACCGCCGTGTCCGGCGCTCAGCCCGTCCCGGGCCCGCCCCCGATTAGTTGACAAGTGAATACCTTTGTCATACGATGACAGTATGATTATTGTCCACATTCCCTCCGCGAGCCGCGTATGCCGACTGCAGAAAACAAACTAAGCAAAGAATCGCTCATTACCATTTTCACCTTGTTAAAATCCTTCTATGACGAAGAAGTTTTTCTGCATTTCACCCGGGAATATTACAACTCAGACGTTGACATCAGCCTGACGGCCATAGAATCGTCGGCGGTCATCGGCAACGAACACGCGGTTCCGCACCTGTACAAGATCATTGAAAAGGGGAAGACCGAACAGAAAATCGCCGCCATCCGGGCCCTGGCCGCCATCCGGGCGCCGTCCGCCGTGGCCGCCCTGGTAAAATACTTCAGCATCTTTCCTGAAAAGGAAATCCGCGTCGAAATTCTGCGCACCCTCACCACCATTGGCCTCGACAACGCCCGTTACCAGGAGCTGGTCAAAAACGTGGTGACCGACCCGCACAGCGACGAAGACCTCCAGGAGGCGGCCAGCGACGGCATTATCGCCCTCAACCAGCTGGAATCCATAAAAAGCCTCATAAAAAACGCGCCGCTTAAGGTGCGGAAAAATCTCATTAAGAAATCCCTCCACCTACCCACCGAATGGACGGGCGATATTTTCCATTATTCGCCCGACATGGCCAGGACGCTCGACAGCGAGAGCCTGGGCTACATGCTGGCCGGTTATTTTCTTTGTTACAAGCAGCCCGATCAGAAACTCATTATCAGCGCCCTGACGGGCAAAACCAGGAGCGCCGTCCTCCATTTCCTGCGCGCCCTGCTTGAATACGAGGGAGAGATATCCCAGCCCCTGCGGATTTTCAAGCTGCTGCTCATCATCCCCTACGTCAACCGGGAAACGGAAAAACTGACCGGAGACAATCTGGAAAAGGTGGTGGGGCTGATGAAGGAAAAGACGCCCTACGCGGTCAACGAACTGGTCACCATTACCGTGGCCCATCTGGAGGCCCTCTTCGGTAAAATCAAGAAAAACTTCCTCTCAATGAGCGGCGTGGTGCAGAAGGAGGTCCTGCTTTCCCTGCTCTTCGCCCGGCTCATGGAAAACTATGCCAGCCCCTCCCTCTTTGAAGACGTCCAGCGCTACTTCAAAGGGTTCAAGTCCCTGGCCGAGGATGAACTGATCCGAAGCATCCAACATGTTCTGGTGGAAGCGAGCGAGGAAGAACGGAACCAGTTCAAGGCCTGCGTGGCCCTGTTCAATCCCAATAAAAAAGCCGAACAGATGAAAACCCTCACCATGCTTTCCAATGTGGACCTGGGGCGCCCCTTCCTCCAGCGCCGCCTCAACCGCTTCGTGCGCCTGGCCGGGCTGTTGGGCATTAAGACCATGATCAAGAACATCCAGAAAATACTCGATTTCGCCCGCCAGGAACGCATTGGGTTTCTGGAGGAGACCACGGTGGTAAGTCTCTGCCAGCTGTACGACAAGCCCACGCTGGACCGGGCCCCGACATTTCTGGCCCGCCCCCAGGAAAGCCCGCACAGCCTGAAGGGCTACGTCCGGGGCTTGCGGTTCTGCGAACCACCCCTCTACCTGCGGGAATTGGGAGAACTGCTGTTGAAGCCGGACGTGCCGGGCCGCGTTAAAATGTGCGCCCTCGACACCTTCGACCATTATGATCTGAAGAACGCCCGGGCCGTGGTTCCGCTGTTCATCAAGGCCTTCTTTGTCCCCACCGGCGAACCGCAGCTGAAACGCCGGCTGGAAAGCCTGATTCTCCGCTGGGGCGAGGCCAACATCTTCCAGGCCATGCTGGGATTTCTCAACCGCCCGGAACGCGACATCCGGATACTGGCCATCCGTTCGCTGCGCGAGATCACGCTGCGCGACGCGGGTCTGCCGCGGGAGGTACTCGTCAACCGCTACTACCTTCTGCTGGAGGACGAAGACAGGGACATCAAACAGGAAGCCCTGATGGCCCTCCTCTCACTCAAGGACGATTACGCAATCCAGGTCTTCGCCGATTATTTCAAGACCGAACACACCGCCGAATTACCCGCCCTCCTGGCGCGGCTACCCCGCCCCCTGACGCACGACGTGGTGCGGTATCTCTTCCAGCAGATCGGTTCCGAGGACAAGGCGCTCCAGCGGACCCTGCGCGACATCCTGGCGGAGGTGACCAAGGGGGATTTCGCTGAGGAACTGCGCAATGTCCTGCTTGATTTCCTCAACCGCCAGCTGGGCAAAGTGATCAAATTTTCGGGCCCCGTCCATCCCGCCGACGGCACCGGGCTCGTGGAACAGGCCAAGACGGAGTTCAAATTCAAGCGGGAAAACGCCCAGATCCTCACTGTTTTCTTCTGCGACATCGTCAGCTATACCGAAAAAACGACCCAGGTGAACGCCTCCTCGCTCATGACCCTCATCCACTCCTTTGAGGGCATCGTCTTCCCCCTGATAGGCGAATATCGCGGCCAGATCATCAAGACCCTGGGGGACGGCGTCCTGGCCGTGTTCAAGCACCCTCTCAACGCGGTGCTCACCGCCCTGGCCGTACAAAAGAAAATCCAGGAGCACAACCAATTCAAGATCGATACGGAAAAATTTTACGTGCGCATCGGCCTTAATACCGGCCAGGTCATCCGCAAGCAGAACGACGTCTACGGCGACGTGGTCAATGTCGCTTCCCGCATGCAGGCGGCCGCCAACCCGGGCGACATCCTGCTCACCCTCGGCACGTACGAGGAGATCAAAAACTACATCAAATGCACGCCCCTGGGGAAGATAAAGGTCAAAGGCAAAGAGGAGGCCATCTCCGTCTATACGGCTCAGGAAATCAAGGTGGATTTCAACCATCTTCTCATGTCCGACAAGCACAAGGCGCCCGAAGCCAAAAAAGGCACCGTGGATCCCATTACCAATCTCAAGCAGTCGATGTTTACGCCCGTGTTCGCAATCCCCGAGCAGGCGGTCACCGGGCGCGTGCTCATGAGAGCGCTGGAAGGGTGTTTCCAGAGCATTACCCGGGCGGTGGGAGAAATCGCCAAGGACTACCATGAGGAATATGAATTCAAGAAGTATTTGCAGAAGCGCTGGGATCTGCTGGCGAACAATTGGGAAAAACTTATCGTTGAACAGGAAGATTCCCGCCGCAACGCGCTCTCCTCATAAACGCCGTTATCCTCAGGCGGTCAGGGAAACCGCCTGTCATACCGGGAAGCGGCAGCAATGCGTTTTCCTGTTCTTGAGGAGGTTTACCGTATGACCTTGCACAGCCATGCCTTCGCCCCCGACGCGGCCATTCCGGTCCGGTTCACCGCGGACGGAGAGGACGTCTCACCGCCCCTGGATTGGGCGGACGCGCCCCCGTCCACTAAAAGTTTCGCCATCCTGGCGGTGGATCCGGACGCGGCCTCCGGCGACTGGGTTCACTGGGTCATCTACAACATACCCACCGCCCTCCACGAAGTACCGGCGCACGTGCCGCCCCAGGCCCATCCCCTGCCCGGCGTCCGGCAGGGCGTCAATGACTTCCACCGGACCGGGTACGGCGGCCCCAGCCCGCCGCGCGGCCTGCATCACTACGTATTCACGCTGTACGCCCTCGACGGTGAATTACCATTACCCGCCGGGGCCACCAAACGGCAGCTGATCGCCGCCATGGACGGGCATATCCTGGCGGAGTGCCGTTTGACGGGCACATACCGACGGTAGGACCGCTTCCCTCCGCGCATTCCCCCAAAAAAGTCTCAGTGCCAGGCCCTTTCCCTCTCCGTGATTGTGCACTATACTCAATGGCATGCTATGCGTCGCATCCGAAATAAAACATGAGAGCGGAGGTACCCATGAGAAAATTTTTCGTTGGCCTGCTGGCACTACCCCTGTTGTTCACCGCCTGTCTGGACACGCTGGAACTGGCATTGCCCAGGTCGACCTCCCGACGGCATCCGCTGGATGAAAAAACCGTGATCGCGGGATTGAAAGAAGCCCTGAAAATAGGCACCCAGAACGCCGTTGATCTCGTTTCCCGAACCGACGGGTATTTTAAAAACGCCCGTATCACCATACCCCTGCCCCAGGAATTGGAAGACGTGGCGTCGGTGCTGCGCAAACTGGGACTACGTCGGCAGGTAGATGAGTTTATCGAAACCATGAACCGGGCGGCTGAGAAGGCGGCGCCCAAGGCGGTGGACATCTTTGTTAACGCGGTCTCCAGGATGACGCTCGAGGACGCCATGGGCATCCTGCGGGGCGCGGACAATGCGGCCACCGCGTACTTTGAAAAGCATACCCGCCGGGCGTTATTCAATGTTTTCCATCCGATTGTGGAGAAGGTATTGAACGACGTGGGAGTCACGGGCATCTATAAAAACATCATCAGAACCTATAACGCCGTTCCCGGTACGCCCAAAGTCGTCTTTGATCTGGACGTGTACGTTACGGACCGCGCCCTGGACGGCCTTTTCATCATGTTGGCAGACGAAGAAAAGAAGATCCGCAAGGACCCGGGCGCTCGGGTAACTGAATTGTTGAGGAAGGTATTTGGGTAGCAACTGGAAAATCAGACTTATTTTATAATATCACCCGAGCGCTGGCAGTTCGCCCAATGGC
>CAYQRT010000161.1:0-7009 GCA_964419695.1 uncultured Spirochaetaceae bacterium
CGTTGATTCTTGTGTCTTTTCCTGTGGCCAAAAAGCCTCCTTAGTGCCGGGGAATGGTCAATCGTCGGCAGTATACCACGGTTTTTTTGCCTGCGTCAAACGGATTTGAGTCGCTTAAGCCTGAATACCGGAGAAATACGCCGTGGACATGAAAACTCTATAACCGCCTCACAAAATAGTACATTTTATGCGTTAGGTCAATCAGATTTTTCGCCCTTCCGGGAATACTGTCCCGCTTTCCAGGCGGTAGTTGCGTAAAAAAGAATTTGTTGATATTGTGGTACGCCAATATGATGCTTTTTTTAATTCTACTCATCCCCGTGGGACTCGCGGCCATTATGGTCAATTACTGCCGTCAGGACGGCACCATCTCCCTGCCACTCCTGCCCTTTTTTCTGGGGATGCTTCTCTTTCTGCCCAGTTTTATTCTAGCCAGTCTCGTTCAGGGGTTATTCGAGCCGTCGTATACGAGCGCCGGTCTTTTCATCTTCACCTTTTTCCGCGAGCATTGCATCATGCTTGTGTTCTGCTTCGGCTGGATGCTCCTTCTCCGGAACCTGCTGCTTTTTCGTCCCCGGGAGAACATCCTGTATACTATCCTGGCGTTTATGGGGGGATATTACAGCCTGGTGAACGTGGACGCTTATCTTTCCCATATCACCCACCTGGATGCGTATACACTTTTTCTTCTGCCCCTGCTCAACCTGGCACTCGTTGTGATCGGCGCCCTGCTTTTGACTCAGGTGGTGCGAGGTTTCGGGGTGGAGCGGATTATGTCGCTGGGAGGGCTGGTGGCGCTGCCGTTCGCGGTCACCGTGGTGACCGTTTTCTTCCTGCGTAACCGGCCGGTTCCGGCCGTCATCGGTACCGCCGTGGTCGCTCTCGCGGCGGGCGTGCTGTTTTTTGTTCGCAAGGACGCCACGGCCTGAACCGGGCCGCCGGTCGTACCGCCGGCGCCTGCGTTCCAGACCACTGGTGCCGCGGCGTCACGTTTTTGGTTGTAAGATGACCGTCAAGGCTTCGTACAGTTCGACATCGCCGTTCACGTAATACCGTTCCACTTCCTCTCCCGTCAGGCTTTTCAATTCGTGACTCAGGTAATGGATCCAAAAATCATCCTCGGGACGGGGAATAACATGACGGCGGCAGTAAAAATCCGGATGGAAGGTCAGGGTCTGGTGGTCGTACGAGCGGAGTTTGTAGTCGTGCACGGCCACGGCGATGTCGGCGCGGTTTATCCCTTGGTCCACGAGCAGGCGCACCAGGTGGTTGACGGTCCGGCCGGTGTCGAAGATGTCGTCCACCAGGAGGATTTTATCTCCGGGACTGAGGCTGTCCGGCGAACGGGTCCAGCCTTCAACGGTAACCTTTGGGTCCGCGACAAAGATATCGTTGTATGATTTGGCCACCACGGCCGCGTAGAGCACCTTTTTATCAGGCGAACACAGTTGGAAATACTCGCTGATGACGTTGCCCATGGCCGCGCCTCCGCGCAGGGAGACATAAATAATGTCGGGGACGCCGAACTCCCGGTGAATACGCGCTGCCAACTTGATGGCATTGTTACGGACCGTGTCGAACGAAATGAATTCCTTTTTCATCATGTGCTGCACGCTCCCCTCGCGGCGGTTTCACCGCTTGAGCACGAGGTTTTCAGTGCCGCCGCCCCGGACAATAATGAAATCGACGGCGGCGCCGGCGTTGACGTTCAGGGCGCCGTACAAATCGAGCATGCCGGTGATGCGGCGGCCGCCGATCTCCTTGACCAGGTCGCCGGAATGCAGGCCGGCCATGAAGGCGGGCGTCCCCTGCTCCACGTAGAACACGACCACTCCCCGTTCCTCCGGCGCGATTTTGTATTTTTCCCTCACCTTGTCCGAGAGGGGCAGGGAGACGAACCCCGGCCATGACCCCTGGGCCATGGCGGAAATGGCGCTCTCCGCGGGACGCGGCGCCAGCTGGAAACGGACGGTCTGCTCCTGGCCCAGGCGGATGAGGGAGAAGGTGACGTCCACCCCGGTTTCCAGTTCCCCCACCACCTGGATGAAATGGCTTTCGTCGATGATGGGTGTGCCGTTCACGGCGGTTACGAAGTCGCCGGGCAGGAGGCCGCCGTTTTCGGCCGGTGAATTCTTGATCACGTAATTGATGAAGGCGCCTTTTTTCTTGTAGATCCCCAGTTCCTTCTCGACGTCGCTCGTGATCATCCGGACGATGGAAACGCCCAGCCAGCCGTATTGCGGCCGGCCGTCGTCGATGAGATCACGGATCAGCTTCTTGGCATTGTTGACCGGGATGGCGAAGCCGATGCCGATGCTCCCCCCCGTGGGGCTGGTGATCCAGGTGTTGACGCCCACGATCTCTCCCTTGAGGTTGAGCAGGGCCCCGCCGGAGTTGCCGGGGTTGATATTGGCGTCCGTCTGGATGAAGTCGCTCACGTTGGATAGGTTGGCGTTGCGGTCCAAACGGCGCCCCAGGGCGCTGACGATGCCGGAAGTGACGGATGACCGCCAGCCGTAGGGATTGCCGATGGCGATCACCCAATCGCCCACGCGGAGGGTGTCGGAATTCCCCAGGACGGCCACTGGCAGCGGTTCGGCGCTCTTGATGGACAGCAGGGCCAGGTCTTTTCGTTCGTCATGGCCGGTCAATTCGGAGGCGTATTCGCGTCCGTCCGAGAGGATAACCAGGAAATCCTTGCCGCCTCTGACCACGTGATAGTTGGTCAGGACATAGTAGCGGTCGCCTTTCTTCTGCACGATGATGCCCGATCCCATGCCGGATCGCTCGTAATCACGTTCCCGGGGCGGGCGGTCTTCCTGGTCGGGATCCTGGAAGAAGAAGTCCCAGGGGTTGCCGCCGCCGGAGATGTCGTGCACGGTGATGCTGACCACGACCGGCACCGCCTCCTGGGCGATCTCCCGAAACGTTCCCTGCATGCGCTCCAGGGCGACGGTTCCCTCCCGATCCCCGCCCGCGGGAGCGGCCGCCTCGCCGAACAGAAAGCAGGATGCGAGGGCGAGCGCCGCCGGCACTAAAAGAAGGCCCCGCACGAGGCGTTGGGCTGTCAGGCGCATATGATTCATCAGGTCATTTCCTCCCATATGAATGTACTGCTTGGGGTGTGCGTCGGTTCCCGGAGCCTCAGGACAGCTGCCGCCATCCCGGAAAGAATGTCGACTAAAGACCCCCGGGGAACGTTTCCGTCACGGGTCTAGTATACTATTATTTTCCGGAATATTCCGCTATTTCTTTAGGCTTTGCCCCGAAGATTGCGCAGGAACCGCGTAAAAGTACTTCATTCCCACCGCGTCAGGATGTCGGGGGCGTCGTCGGTAATGGCGATGGTGTGCTCGTAATGGGCGGATTTCCGGCCGTCGGCGGTGACCACGGTCCATCCGTCTTCCAGAAGGTTTACCTTCCAGGTGCCGGCGTTGACCATCGGTTCTATGGCCAGCACCATCCCCTCTTTCAGTTTGGGATTGGGTCCCGAGGACGGGTAATTGTAGACTTGCGGGTCTTCATGCAGGGAAAACCCCACCCCGTGCCCGCAATATTCGCGGACCACGTCAAAACCCGCCGCCCGGGCTGTTTCATAGATGGCCTCGGATACCTCACGCAACCGCCGGCCGGCCCGGGCCTGGTCGATGCCCCGGCGCAGGCAGGTCTCCGCCGTTTTCATCAACCGCGCGTCCTCCTCGTCCGCCCGTCCCACGGACAGGGTGACGGCCGCGTCGGCGATCCGGTTATCGAACGTGACGCCCAGGTCGATCCCCACGATATCACCGGACTCAAGCCGGCGTTTTCCCGGGATCCCGTGGATCACTTGCTCGTTGACCGAGATGCACAACGCGCCCGGAAACCCGTGGTAGCCTATAAAGCTCGGTTGTCCGCCCCGGGTCACGATTTCATTTTTGGCGATGGCGTCCAGTTCGCCGGTGGTGATTCCGGGGGCGAGTGAACCGGCTACGGCCCTGATGGCGGCGGCAAGGATGTCGCCCGCCCGGCGGATGACGTCAATATCCTGTTTGGTCTTCAGCTCGATCATGAATGGTGACGGAAACCTCCTCACTGTTGTTCGGGTCCCGGACGTCCCCCAAAAAAGAGGATCTCATAGATCGTCCGGCGTGTTGCTCTAATAGTACTGGATTTGGCTACGTTTGCCAAAAAAAAAACGAACCTCCAAACCCGGACAATGAACTCACAGGCCGCCGCGTTCCAGCGATTTTTTCAAGCGGTACGCTTCCGCGTTTTGCGGATCCAGACCCAGGGCCGTATCGAGCGATCGGATCGCCGCCCGCTTGTCACCCTGGGACGCATAGAGAGCGGCCAGGCGCACGTGCGTCAGGGCGGCCCGCCGTTCGGCGGCCGGCCGGCCGGCCAGCAGGGAGAGGGCCCGTTCCAGGTCTTCCTCGGCGGCGGACGGCTTCCCCGCGGCCATAAGGGCCACGGCCCGGTTGTAGCGGTGCTCGAATACGTCTTCCAGTCGGACGGCCTCGCCGAACCGGTCGACGGCCTTTTCAGCCTGCCCGGCCAGAGCTTCGATGCATCCCCAGGCTGAGGCCGCCCAGGCCCGCCGTGTGTCGGGATGACGTTCGTCAAAGTGCAGAAGGACGGTGCGGACGCCGGCCGGGTCTCGATCGGCCAGCAGGGCGGCCACCACAAGGCGGGCCGCCTCCTCGTTGTCCGGGTGCTCAAAGTAAAAGGCGCGCAGACGGGTGAGGAGCCGCTCGGTGGAATATGTTCTCCCCTCGAATTGCAGCGTGAGAAACACCATATCCGCGTCGTCCGGATGCCTGGTCAGATAAGACTCCAGCACCTGACGGGCGTCCGCCCGGCCGCCCGCCGCCGCCACCCTGAGGGCGTGGGCGGCCACGGCGTTCTTGTCATCCGGGAACGCGTCCGCGGCCCGTTTCAGCCAGCGGCTCGCTTCATCCGGCTGGTTCTGATTATCCCGGATGCGCGCCAGGCGGAGGTAGGGCAGGGAAGAAAAGTCCCGAAATTGTTTGACGGCCGCTTCGTACAACACGGCGGCGCCCGCCGGATCGGCGGCGGCCAGGAGGCTGTCTCCCGCCGCCAGGTACAGGTCGGGTCGGTTCCCCTGACTGGAGGCGGCCTGGGTCAGGCGCGCGGCGGCCGTCTTAAAATCGCCCGCGGCATAGGCGAAGAGGCCGGCTGGTTCGTCGAATTCCTTCTGTAGAAGGTAGCGGGAGGCCGCGGCCGCGGCGGTGCGCGGCTGTCCCCGGTTCATGTACAGCAGGGCCGCATCCAGAAAAAAGCGGGGGTCGTCCAGGTCGCGTCCGGCGGTCATGAACTGCTCAGGATCATGCCGCCCGGCCAATCCGCGCGACCGGGCGTAGAGCGGTACGGCGGTCAGCGCGGGGTCGGTGGAAGCGGTGCCCGCGGCGATCGCCGCCTCGGCCTCCAGCGACCGGAGGGCGGGCAGTCCGGCGAAGGCGTGGGACAGGGAGGCGGCCCGTTCCGGGTCGCCTGAGCGCAGGCAGGCGAAGAGGGCCGTCTGGCAGAGCGCCGCGTTATCGGGGTGGCGGGCGGCGGCGCCCAGCGCATACTCCCGGAGCGGGACGTAATCGTCCGTGGCCCGGGCCAGGAGCAAGCGGCGCTTGAGCACACGCAGCATCTCCTCCGGGGCGGCGGCCGCGGCGCCGGCCCGGGCCACCGCCTGTTCCGCTTCCTTCCAATAAGAGCGGTTCAGGGCGTCATCCGCGCGGGTCAGCAGTTCATTCAGGGAGAGCGTCGGCCGGGCGGGCAGGATGAATACGATGAGAATGGTGAGGCAGGCCGCGGCGGCCAGCAGGACGGCGGCGATCAGGACGATCAGTACCTTACGGTTCATGCGTCGCCGGACGGTACCGGCTTTTTGGCGATGGCGTCCAGGACCCCGTTGACGAATTTATACGAATCGTCGGTGCCGTATTCCTTGGCGATGTGGATGGCCTCGTCAATCGTCACCGAGGCGGGGATGTCCTTTTGGAAAAGAAGGCTGTAGACGCTGATGCGCAACAGGGCGCAATCCACGCGCGACAGCCGGTCAAAATCCCAATGTTTGAGGTAGCGCTTGATGTGTTCGTCGATTTCACCCAGCCGTTCCATGGTGCCCTGAATCAGGAGACGGGCGAAGACGGCGGCCTCCTCTCCCGTCTCGGCGTCCCGTTTCTCATTGGTCCAGGAGAAATCAAGCAGATCGGTCAGGGCGGCCCGGGAAAGGTCGTAGCGGAAAAGAGATTGAAACGCCAGAATGCGACCTTGCCGTCTTGCTCCCATTTAATTCCAGCTCAGGTACTCGGTGAAAATTTTAATATCCGCGGATCGTTTCAGTTCATTGATGAGGTCGTTGAGCGCCCGCTGGATGACTTCTTGTTCCTTCACCTTGCCGAGCAGGGCCTTGATGTAGTTGCGGACGGTCATGGCGTTCTGGGGGGGGATGAGGTCGTCCAGGCCGAGCACCTTGAAGGGGATCTTCTCCAGCATAAGTACGATGTGATACCCGACTTTGGAGGTGATCAAACCGCTCACCTCGCCGGCCTTCATGGAGAAAACGGTATTGAAGAATTCTGGCCCGATCGCGTTCTTCATTTTTTCGTCGTCGCGGCGAAGGATACCGGGCGACATGCTGCCGATCTTGACGCGGCCCGTATCGTCGAATATCTCCCAGTAATTGTCAAAGCTCTTGCCGGCCTTGATTTCACGGACAATGGCCTGGGCCTTCTTCTTGGCGCTGTCCTTCTCCGACTGGGTGTGCAGCAGGGCGGGATTGATGATGATTTGCTTGAAACGAACCATTTCCGGGGAAACGAATTTGGTCTGGTTGTTGATAAAGTATTCGTTGATCTCCTTGTCGGTGGGAGGCGCGGCCTTACCGATGGTGGATCCCTTCTTGGTTTTGATGTACTTCTGGGCCAGGAGACCCTTGCGCAGGTCATTGAGGAAATTGCTCCAGTTGTAGCCGGATTGCTCAACGATGGTCTTGAATTCGTCATCGGAGAGCTGG
>CAYQRT010000162.1:0-6966 GCA_964419695.1 uncultured Spirochaetaceae bacterium
CCTGTCCCCACCTGCCGGAAAACGTTAAACCGGCCCGGGACTTGTCCGACACCCGCCTGGATCAGGTGGTGATCGGCTCCTGCACCAACGGCCGTATTGAGGACCTGCGCGTGGCGGCCGGGATCCTCAAGGGCCGGCGCGTCGATGAAAACCTGCGCTGCCTGGTAATTCCCGCCACGCCGGGCATCTACCGGCAGGCCCTGGACGAAGGGTTGTTCCAGATCTTTCTGGACGCCCACGCGGTCATCTCCCCGCCCACCTGCGGCCCCTGTCTGGGCGGGCATATGGGTATCCTGGCCGAGGGAGAACGCTGCGTGGCCACCACCAACCGCAACTTTGTGGGACGCATGGGGCACATGAAAAGCGAGATCTACCTGGCTTCCCCGGCCGTGGCCGCGGCCAGCGCCGTGACCGGTCGGATCACCGATCCGGCCGAACTGATGCAATGACAGGAGAATTAACAACATGAAATACACCGGTAAAATTTACAAGTTCGGCGACAACGTCAACACCGACGAAATCATCCCGGCCCGCTACCTGAACACCACCGATCCCGCGATTCTGGCCAAATATTGTATGGAAGACATCCGGCCCGGCTTCGGCGCCGCGGTGGAAAAAGGCGCCGTCATGGTGGCGGGGGACAATTTCGGCTGCGGCTCCAGCCGCGAGCACGCGCCGCTCTCGCTTAAGTACGCGGGGATCGCCTGCGTGGTGGCCGTGTCCTTCGCCCGCATCTTTTTCCGGAACGCCATCAACATCGGCCTGCCCATCGTGGAAAGCCGCGAGATCTATGAAAGCGTCAAGGAAGGCGAGACGCTTACCGTGGACCTGGATGCGGGAAAGGCTCTCTTGAGCGGAGGGAGGGAGATCGTCATCCCGCCCTTCCCTATCTTTATGCAGAAGATCGTGGAGCAGGGGGGGTGGATCCCCTATCTCATGCAGTCTCACACCTGACCAATGAATTGTAAAGGGGCACGCCTATGAAACGTATAGAAATATTCGACACGACACTCAGAGACGGCATGCAGGGCCTGGGCATAAGCTTTACCCTGCAGGACAAGCTGGAAATAGCCCGCAAGCTGGACGAAATGGGGATCGACTACATCGAGGGCGGCTTTCCTCTTTCCAATGAAAAAGAGGCGGATTTTTTCCGGCAGATCAAGCAGGACCACCTGAAGCATGCCAAGGTGGCGGCCTTCGGTTCCACCCGCAAGCCCAAGGGCAAGGCCTCCTCCGACCCCCAGATCAACGCGCTGTTGGAGGCCGAAACCCCGGCCGTGGTGGTGGTGGGCAAGGCCTGGACCGCGCACGTGGAGCACGTGCTTAAAACGACCAATGAAGAAAACCTCAACATGATCGCCGATTCCATCGCCACGCTTAAAAAAGAAGGGCGCGAAGTCCTCTTCGACCTGGAGCATTTCTTTGACGGCTACAAAGCCGACCCCGCCTACGCTCTGCAGGTACTGAAAGCCGGCAAAGAGGCGGGCGCGGATTGCATGATCCTCTGCGACACCAACGGCGGCTGCCTGCCCATGGAGGTGAGCGAGGTCATGCGCGCCCTGGCCCGGGAAAATCTGGGCCGGCTGGGCATCCATTGCCATAATGACACGGGGAATGCGGTGGCCAATTCGCTGGTGGCCGTGCAGGAAGGCGCCGTCCACGTGCAAGGCACCATCAACGGCTGGGGGGAGCGCTGCGGCAATGCCAACCTCTGCGTACTTATACCCAATATCTGCCTGAAGATGAAACTGGACGCCTCCACGGCCCCGCACCTCTCCCGGCTCACATCGCTCTCCCGCTTCGTGTCCGAGAAGGCCAACATCATACCCGACCGGCGCCAGCCGTACGTGGGAGAGGCGGCTTTTACGCACAAGGCCGGTCAGCACGTGGACGTACTCATGAAGGCCGACTACCTGATGGAACACATGGATTCGTCTTTGGTGGGTAATTCCCGTTCCATAATTCTTTCCGAGTTGGCCGGCAAATCGACCATCGTCAAGAAACTCTCAAAATACGGCACGTTCGACAAGAATTCGCCCGAGGTCGCGGAACTCACCGGTAAATTGAAGACTCTGGAACAGGAGGGCTACGAATACGAGGCGGCCGAGGCCTCCTTTGACCTTATTATCAGAAAGGCCCTGGGACGCTACCGGTCGCTCTTCGACCTGCAGCATTACAATCTGGAATCGCACAAGGTGGGCATGGCCGCGGCCAAGACCGTGGGCAAAATCTTCGTACGTCTGAAAGGAGAGGAATTGATGGGCGCGGCCGTGCGTGTGGGCCCGGTGGACACCCTGGACGCCGCCCTGCGTGACGCCCTGGTTCCGGCTTATCCGTTCATCAACAAGATTAAACTGATCGACTACCGGGTGCGGGTGCTGGATCCGGAGCACGCCTCGGGCGCCAAGGTACGGGTGTTCATCGCCTCCACGGACGGAGATTCCGATTGGGACACCGTGGGCGTATCCGAGAACATCATCGAGGCTTCCTGGCAGGCGCTCCTTGACAGCTTTGAGTATTATTACAACAATTTCGTCCTGGATAAAAAGGAAACGTAAATGGCGCCCATTGTCATCTACATTACGGGATTCCGCCAGCACGCGGGCAAAACGGTCACCAGTCTGGGCCTGATCGCCCTCTTCCGCAAATATATAGACCCTATCCATATCGGGTATATCAAGCCGGTGGGGCAGGAATTGGTGGCCATGGAAGACGGCCGCAGGATCGACAAGGACGCCCGCATCGTCAAGGAATTCTCGGATATTCCCGATCTCGATATGCGGCAGGTCTCGCCGGTGCGGGTGGGATCGGGCTTTACCCGCACCTATCTCTCCTCGGATGACACCCGGGCGGAGACCACTAAACTGGAAAACTCGATCCTGGAATCGCTTAAAACCATGGCGCATAAAAAGATCATCATCGCCGAGGGCACGGGGCATCCCGGCGTGGGCAGTATTGTGGGCCTCTCCAACGCCAACGTGGCCGCGCTCATCAATGCCGACATAGTCTTCCTCTCCGGCGGCGGCATCGGCAAGGCCCTGGACATGCTGGAGGTGGACCTGTCCTATTTTCTCTTCAAACGAGTCCGGGTGCGGGGCATCATCTTCAACAAGCTCATTCCCGAAAAGATCGAGACCATGAGGCAGTTCGTGACCGACCAGCTCCTCAATCGCATGTACGGGGCCTTCGGCGGATCGCTTTCCATCCTGGGTTTTCTACCCATGATCGACCTCCTTTCCCAGCCTTCCATGAAGACCGTGTATGAAAATTTCCGCGGGGCAGAGCCCATCGGGGACCCTGAAAAGGATTCCTGGAAGATGCCCTGCGCCTCGCTCAAGGTGATTTCCCTCACCGAGGGCAGCTTGCGCCTGGACCGGTACATTACACCGCAGTCACTCGTGATCATCGCCGCCAATTCGTACCGGCGCGTCAGGACCATCTGCGAATACAACCGGAAACTGCAGTCAACCGGCCAGGGGATCTCCGGGATAGTGCTTACCTGCGGCGAAAGTACGCCTGACAACAATAACATTGAAAAGGAAATCGCCAAAAGCGGCGTGCCGGCCATGTACGTCAACGAGGACACCGCCACCGCAGAAAAAATGATTCTGGAGACTTACGAAAACGCCAAACTGCAGGTGTACGAAAAGTCCAAGATGAAGGAAGTTGAGACGCTCTTTGAGGAACATTTTGATTTCCAGAAATTTCTGGACACGTTTGCGATCAAGCTTTGACTGCGGCTGCCGCATTGGAGACCGCTCTGTGATTGGGTCAAGCGCCGGCCCTTCGAGATCTGAAGATGACGATCAATGAATTAGGCGGGGAATTCGAACTCATTCGCCGGGTGACGCGCCGCGACGTCGCCGATCCACGGCTTGAAGTCGGCGTGGGCGACGATTGCGCCGTTTTGAAAAACTCCCCCGGCGCCCTCACCCTGGTGACCACCGACATGATGGTCGAGGACACGCATTTCTCCCTGCAATGGCAGTCCCCGTTTCAGATCGGCCGGAAACTCATGGAGGCGAACGTCTCCGATATTGTCTGCAAGGGGGGAACGCCCCGCTTCGCCTTACTCTCCGTCTGCCTTAAAAAAGATACATCGTTGGCATGGGTTGAGGATTTCTACCGGGGCTGGCACGAATCGGCCGACCGGCACGGCGTGGTTCTGGCGGGGGGCGACACCACTCGCGGCGGGCGGCTGGTTTTCAATCTGGCCCTGCTGGGTGATGTGGAGCCGGGCCTGTTTAGACCGCGATCCGGCGCCAAACACGGGGACCTGATCGGGGTGACCGGTACATTGGGCGGCAGCGCCGCGGGCCTGGCACTGCTCAAGCAAGGGAAAGCGGGCCATCTCCGGGATTATCTGGAGCCTTCCTGCCGTTCCGCCGCTGAAGGACGCATCATCTGCCGTTACGCCCACGCGACTATTGACGTGAGTGACGGGTTGTCGAGCGAGGTTTCCCTTATCGCCCGCGAGAGCGGATTGGGTGCGGAAATCGAGTCCGAAAAGATTCCCCTGTCGTCACACACAATCAAAACGGCCCGCCTGCTCGACCGGGATCCGGTCGAGTTCGCCCTCTCTGGCGGGGAGGATTTTCAGATCGTGTTTACGATCGCCCGGGAGGATGTGGCCCGGCTGGAAAGTGAATTCGGTGATTTTGCCATCGTCGGAGAGACGACGGCGAAAGAAGACGGTGTCACCCTGTCACGGGACGGGAAGAAGTCACCCTTGAGGCACGGGTATGACCATTTCGGCTGAACACCACGGGAGGCCGGCCGGTCCGTTTTGTCAGCGGGCCGGGGACAGGGATGTATTACGCGCTCAAGTGATCCACACGGTTGATGAGCCGGAGCACGAATCCCTATTCTCATCAAGGTGATCCTTTCAGTTTTTGTTACAGAGACTGAAACGGTACTGCGGAATCCGTACTTTATTTTTTTGCAGATATATACATCGCTCGCGCATATCGTTTTTTACCAGCGCGGGCTATGGTTGAATCTCCTGTTACATAAATTACATTTTCCTCCTTTTTTTGAGGAAGGCTTTTTACATACATGACTTTTGTATCAATGTCCTTAACTGATGTGTCGTTTATCAGAGCGCCACCGCCCGCAATCAAGCGACGTGCGTCGCTTTTTGAGCTGCAGAGTGAAGTACGTGATAAAAATTCTATAGCGGAAATGCCATTTTCAATTTCATTCAAATCAATTTCTATTGTCGGCATGGAAGACAGATCCCCCGCCCCGTTCCCGAAGAGCGCCTTGGCCGCGGTCCGGGTCTTGTCGGCCTCCTCCGGCCCGTGCACGGTGCGGGTCAGTTCATAGGCCAACCGTTCCTTGGCGGCGTTGAGCTCGCTGCCCTTGACGCGGCAGAGATCCTGTATTTCCTTTACCGGAAGGAAAGTGAAAATGAGCAGGAATTTTTCCACGTCGTCGTCCGGGACATTGATCCAATACTGGTAAAAATCATAGGGCGCGGTCAGATCCGGGTTTAAGAAGACCGAACCCTTTTCGGTTTTGCCCATTTTTTTACCGTCGGATCGGGTGATCAGGGTGAAGGTGAGCGCCTGGGCGTCCTTGCCCTCCACCCGGCGGATCAGTTCCATGCCGGAAACGATGTTGCCCCACTGGTCGTCCCCGCCCAATTGGAGCAGACAGCCGTATTTTTTGAACAGGACCAGGAAGTCATATGATTGCAAAAGTTGATAGTTGAATTCGATGAACGAGAGCCCGGTCTCCAACCTCATTTTGTACGTCTCGAAGGAGAGCATCCGGTTGACGGAAAAATGTTTACCGATATCCCGCAGGAACTCGATATAGTTGAGCGGCGCTAGCCAATCGTAATTGTCCACCAGCACCGCCCGGTCGTCGCTGAAGTCGATGAAGCGGGCGATCTGCCGTTTTAAAAATCCGGTGTTGCGTTTGATCTCCTCCACCGAGATCATTTTCCGCATCTCGGTCTTGCCCGTGGGATCGCCGATGCAGGCCGTGCCCCCCCCCACCAGGGCGATCGGCCGGTGGCCGGCTTTCTGGAGATGGGCCATGGCGAACAAGGGTACCATGTGTCCCACGTGCAGACTGGGACCGGTGGGATCAAAACCCGTATAGAAGGTGACGGTTTCGGTGTCGAGCAGTTTTTTCACCGTCGCCTCGTCCGAGCATTGTTTGAGAAAACCGCGTTCCTTGAGGATGTCGAACCCGCCGGGCATGTTACGTTCTCCTGTAATTCTTGATTTCCGTTTTTATCCGGGAGGCGATTTCGCCGACTTTGATGCGCACCTGTTCCATGGTATCGCGGAAACGCAAGGTGACCGTATCGTCTTCTTTGGTCTGGTAGTCGATGGTGACCCCGAAGGGCGTGCCCGCCTCGTCCTGGCGCCGGTAGCGCCGGCCGATGGCCCCGCTTTCGTCATAGTAGGTGGCGTAATCCTCGCGCAGTTCCTTCTCGATTTTACGGGCCAGTTCCGACAAGCCGTCTTTCTTGACCAGCGGGAAGATACCGACCGTGACCGGGGCGATGGCGGGATGGAGGCGCAGGACGGTGCGTTTTTCTCCCTGGGCCTCATCCTCGTCGTAGGCGTCGCAGAGCACCACCAGCACCTGGCGGGTGAGCCCGGCCGAGGTTTCGATGATGTAGGGGATGAACCGCTCCTTGGTCTCTTCGACCAGCCAGGTGAGATCCTTGCCGGAATACCGGGAATGCTGGGTCAGGTCGTAATTGGTGCGGTTATGGATGCCCTCGATCTCGCTCCAGCCGAAGGGGAACTCGTAGTAGACGTCAATCGCCTTCTTGGCGTAAAAGGCCAGCTCGTCCTTGCCGTGCTCGTGGAACTGGAGCTTGGACGGCCGCACGCCGATTTTTTCGTAATACGTGATGCGTTCGTCCTTCCAGTAGTCGAACCACTTTTCGTCCTCTTCAGGCCGTACAAAGTACTGCATCTCCATCTGCTCGAATTCGCAGGTGCG
>CAYQRT010000163.1:0-6937 GCA_964419695.1 uncultured Spirochaetaceae bacterium
TCTTCCGGGTGGTGATCCCCAACATGCGAACCTCCCTCCTCACCGGGGTGGCCATGACGTTCGCCCACACCATGGGCGAGTTCGGCGTCATCCTCATGGTGGGGGGCAACATCCCCGGTCGCACCCGGGTGGCGAGTCTTTATATCTACGAACGGGTGGAGATGCTCGACTATCCGGCGGCGCACGCCTATTCCCTCATCCTGCTCGGTTTAAGCTTTTGTATTCTGTTTGCGGTTAATCTGTTTTCCGCACGGCGGAGAAAGGAGTGCCTCTGTGATCGACATTGACATCACCCAACGCATGCAGACCCAGGAAGGGGTGCTGGACCTCTCCGTGCGCGCCCGGATCGGGGACGGAGAATTGGTTACGGTGGGCGGACGGTCGGGGAGCGGCAAGACCACCTTCCTGCGCGCGCTGGCGGGCCTCTCCCGCCCGGACCGGGGCCGGATTACGGTGAACGGCGTGACATGGTTCGATTCGAAACGGAAGGTGAACGTCCGTCCCCAGCGCCGCGACGTGGGATTTGTGTTCCAGGACGATGCGCTGTTTCCCCATCTGACCGTGCGCGAGAACGTGCTCTTTGCCCGCCGCGATGAAAGAGCGGCGCGGGACCTCCTGGTCTTTCTGGAACTGGACCACCTGGCCAGCCGCTTCCCCCGCCAGCTCTCCGGCGGGCAGCGCCAGCGGGTGGCCGTTGCCCGGGCCCTGGCCCGCGGCCCGCGACTGCTGCTGCTGGATGAGCCTTTTTCGCATCTGGACCAGGCGCTCAAGGTCAAACTGTTCGCCGAGGTGCGCCGCATTCACCGGCGGTTCGGAGTGACCGTCATTTTGGTCACGCACGACCCGGCCGAGATCAGTCAGCTTTCCCAACGGCATCTGGTACTGGCACAGGGGCGATTACTCGCGGAACCGCAGCCTGAGCGGGGCCGTGTGTGTCAATGGAGTGTGCCGGCCACCGGGCGTGCCAAGACGCGGGAGGGAATAATATGCGGAAACTGACCGCCGTCTGCTGCCTTGTATTGGCCGCCACCGGTTGTACCAACAACCGGAACCGGCATATGGTTTCCGTGGCCGCTGCCGCCAACCTGACGGCGCCCCTCAGTGAGATGGAACGGCAGTTTGAGCGTCTGCACCCGGATATCGGACTGGAGGTGAGTTTCGGGGCCAGCGGCGTGCTCACCACCCAGATCCTGCAGGGGGCACCCTATCAGGTGTTCCTCTCCGCGGATACCGCTTTACCCGAAAATCTTCACGCCCGCGGACTGACGGCCGGGCCCCCCGCGGTATACGCCGGGGGCAGCTTGGTGCTTTTTTCCCCCACCAAAAGGGACTTCACGAGGGGACTGGGCCTGCTTGCCTCTCAGGATATCAGGATCATCTCCCTGGCCAATCCCCGGACCGCTCCCTACGGCCGGGCGGCCAGGGAGGCGCTTGAAAACTCGAACATTATGGCCGTGGTCCGGGGCAAGATCACCTACGCACAGACGGTTGCCCAGGTAGTGCAGCAGACCCTGAGCGCGGCGGATATCGGTTTTATCGCCAAATCATCCTGTTTTACCGCGGGCTTGCAGGACCATAACCGGCCGGGAGTATACTGGATGGAGGTCGACCCGGCCCTTTACTCCCCCATCAGGCAGGCGGCCGTGCTGCTGAAAAAAGGGGCGGGGAATGAGGCGGCCGTGCTTTTTTACGGTTTTATTTTTTCTTCCACCGCGGAAAAAGTGTTTGAAAGATACGGTTACCATACCGGACCCATTGACAAACGGATTAATGAATAAGGCCACGATATATCCGTTTCCGACTATATCAAGGCTGTTGTAAAAAGAGATTTTGCCTGGGGTCATTTTGCCAAAAGGGGAAGGAAAAATAACGGCAGGTGATCTCAAAACGGGCGGCAACAATCCAGGGCGCTTCAAGCAGCAGTGCGGCAGCCGCTCTCAAGGTCTTTTTACCCCTGGTTTCCGGTGCTTCTCATCCGCTCACTCGTGCTGTTTCTTTGTGCATGCGCCGTCTTAAATCACAATATTTGTTCATATCATAGGCTGAAAAGACGGATGGGCTGGAAAACACGGCAGGAAGAGTTGTTCCTGAGCATGCATTTTCCCATTCTGGGTATCTTCCCGTCATATATCGTGATCATTGTACATAATCCATAACAGAAATATCGCTTTCATTTGAAAAAAACTCTTCTCCCGTGAATAGTGGAAGGCCTTGGCACGCTTCTTGTAATTAAAGAGTCAGGACGGAACACATTCTGAAGGAGGTTGTTGTATGAAGAAGAAGAGAACGAAACTTATTGTTCTACTGGTCATGCTCGTCCTGTTTATCGGCTGCGCGGGATTCGCCCTGGCACAGGATGCTGCGGCGCCTGCGGCCGCGGAAGGGGACGCGGCGGCGGTGGATCCGGGCGGCAAACCCCAGGATTTCATCTGGCTGCTTCTGGCCGCCTTCCTGGTTTTTTTCATGCAGGCGGGATTCGCCATGGTGGAGACCGGATTCACCCGGGCCAAGAACTCCACCAACATTCTCATGAAAAACCTGCTTGATTTTTCGATCGGTTCGCTGGTGTTCTTTTTTATCGGCTGGGGAATCATGTACGGCCAGGATGTGGTGGGAGGCCTGTTCGGTTTCTCAGACTTCGCGGTCACGAGCGCCGACCCGACCAAGGCCGGCGGCGCCTACCAATACGCCTCCTGGCTCTTCCAGGTGGTTTTCGCCGCCACCGCGGCCACCATCGTTTCCGGAGCCATGGCCGAGCGTACCAAGTTCAAGTCGTACTTGATCTACAGTGTGGTCATCAGCGCGGTTATCTACCCGGTGACCGGCCACTGGATCTGGAACGCGAACGGCTGGCTGGCGCAGCTGGGATTCATCGACTTTGCCGGCTCCACGGTCGTTCACTCCGTGGGCGGCTGGGTGGCCTTTATCGGCGCCGCCATGCTGGGACCGCGCCTGGGCAAGTACACCAAGGAAGGCAAGGCCAAGGCCATCGCCGGCCACAGCCTGCCCCTGGCGGCCCTGGGCGTCTTTATCCTCTGGCTGGGCTGGTTCGGTTTCAACCCGGGCAGCACCCTCAAGTTTTCCGAAAACATCGGCCACATTGCGGTGACCACCAACCTGGCCGCGGCGGCCGGAGCGGTCAGCGCCCTGATCACCATCTGGATCATATCGAAGAAGCCGGACGCCTCCATGGCCTTGAACGGCGTGCTGGCCGGACTGGTGGCCATCACGGCGCCCTGCGCCGACGTTTCCCCGGTCAGTGCGGTTTTTATCGGCTTGTTCGCCGGCGTACTCGTGGTGCTTTCCGTCCTCTTTATAGACAAAGTGCTTAAGGTGGACGACCCGGTGGGCGCCGTCTCCGTGCACGCGGTGTGCGGCGTGTTCGGCACCCTGGCGGTCGGGCTCTTCGCCGAGCCGAAGTACGCCAACGGGCTGACGGGCCTTTTCTTCGGCGGCGGGTTCGCCCAACTCGGCAAACAGGCCCTGGGCGTGGTGTCGGTCGCGGCCTACGTGATCGCCATCGCCCTGGTGATGTTCTTCATCATGAAGAAGACCATCGGCTTGCGGGTGAGCAAAACCGAGGAACTCAAAGGCCTCGACATCGAAGAACACGGAATGGAAGCCTACTCAGGGTTCCAGATCCTGGACTGACGTGAAGGGAGGCACAGTATGAAATTAGTGATCGCCATGATTCAACCTCACAAGATTGAGGATGTGAAAAAGAAACTGTACGAGGCGGACGTCTTCAAGATGACCGTGTCCACGGCCCTGGGCTGCGGCCAGCAGAAAGGCTACAGCGAGACCTACCGCGGCGTTATCACCGAGGTAAACCTCCTGAAGAAGACCCGGCTGGAGATCGCGGTCAACGACAATTTCGTGAAGCCGACGATCGACGCCATCATCGCCGGCGCCAAATCCGGCACCATCGGCGACGGCAAGATCTTCGTCGTGCCGCTGGATGAATGCATTCGCATCCGCACCGGCGAAAAAGGCAAAGACGCTATCGGTTGAGACCTGAATTCCATAAAGCCCCCGCTGACGCGGGGGCTTTTTTGTAATTCACCGCGAAGAACACGAAGGGGAGAGGAGGAGGGTTGTTGTTTGAGTAAAGTAATCGTAAGCGTAAAATCTGACCCGTCAAAGCAAAAAGTAATCGGATTACTTTAAGAAAAGTAATCCAATCACTTGATCCAAGTAATCCAATTACTTTTAAAAGTAAACCAATTACCCGGAGTAAATAATCTAATTATTTGACTCAAGTTATTAGATTACTTTGAAAAGTTATTAGATTACTTTTTCAAAGTTCTTATAAGCTCATATATTCGGGTTCTTATTTTCCGGGTTGTTTCCTTCTCCGTCCTCTTCTCCTCTCCTTTCCTCTTCGTGCCCTTTGTGTTTTTCGCGGTTCCCCGCCAGGCCACTGCAATACAGGCCATTGACAATGCCGCCCCCGCGTCATACCTTATCCCCATGCAGGACGATCATCCGTCGTTGGACATCACCGGGTCGGAGGGCTCTCTCCTCAAGGGCAAACGGGTTGCGCTCTGCGTGACCGGGAGCGTGGCCGCGGTGCGCGCCTCGGACATCGCCCGCGGTCTGATGCGGCTGGGCGCGGAAGTGTACGCGGTCATGACCAAAGCCGCCACCCGGCTCATCCACCCGGATCTCCTGCATTGGGCTACCGGACACCCGGTCGTCACCGAGTTGACCGGTGAGATCGAGCACGTCCAGCTGGCGGGCAATGTGAGAGGCCGCGTGGACCTGATGCTGGTGGCGCCGGCCACGGCCAATACCATCGGCAAAATCGCGGCCGGCATCGACGACACGCCCGTTACCTCCACCGTCACTTCGGGCCTGGGGCAGGGCATCCCGCTTCTCATCGTCCCGGCCATGCACGAGTCCATGTACAATCATCCTCTGGTGCGGGAGAATATTGAAAAACTGAGGAAAATCGGCGTCAGTTTTGTAATGCCGGAAATGGCCGAAGGCAAGGCCAAACTGGCCGGTACGGAGGAGATCATCCGGGCGGCCGTGGGCTTGGTCGGCGGCCCGCGCCGGTTGGCCGGGAAAAAAATCCTCATCAGTCTGGGCCGGACCGTGGAACACATTGATCCGGTGCGGATTATCACCAATCCCAGCTCGGGTAAAATGGGCGCGGCGCTTATTGACGCCGCCCTCCTCGCCGGGGCCGAAGTAACGGCGGTGTCAGGCAAGATTTCCGTGACGCTGCCCGCGGGTGCGCGTGTCAGAACCGCCGAAACGGCGGACATGATGTACGCCGCGGTCAAGGAGGAACTCTCCGGGGACGCCTATGATTGCTTTATCGCCGCGGCAGCGGTGGGGGACTGGAAACCGCGGCAGGCCGCCGATACAAAAATTTCCACCCATACGGAGAAAGATTTGACCCTGGAACTGGAACCGACCAGGAAGATCATCGATGCGGTCAAAGACTGGGCGCCGCGTACCTTCCTGGTAGCTTTCCGCGCCGTGCACAACCTCACGCCCGAGGAACTCCTGCGGGACGGAGCGGAACGGTTGCGCCAGGCACGGGCCGATCTCATCGTAGTCAATGACACCGGGAAGCCCGGACGGGGATTCGAAACCGATACCAACGAGGTGACGGTCATCGGCCCGGACAAGCGGTCGGTAACGCTCCCGCAGGCGGCCAAAAGTTCGATCGCCTCAGCCATCCTGGATATCATCCATGAGAAAATCGCCCCGGAAAAATAAGCACCGCACCATGCAGCCGGTCTTGTTGGCGTTGTGTGTCCTTTTGCTTCCAACCACCCTGCGGGCCGAGGGCGCTTCCGCCGCGGAACTTCTGGCCAAGATGCGCGCCGTCTTCGGTCCGGAGACGGATTGTTACGCCCGCCTGACCGTGTCACCCGCGGGAGATCGCGGGCGCCCCGGGGGTGAGTTTATCTACTTCAGAAGCGACGCCCGTCGATCGGGTCTGCTCTATCAGGTTTCCCCGACCGATGCGCTGGGCTACGCCTTCCTGTCGGCGGCCGGAGGCATGACGGCCTACAATCCGGCCTGCCGATGCTCGCAGGCGGCCGGAGCCGAGGCGTTGGTCCGTCGCTTCGGGGTATCCTTCACTGAACTGGATCCCCGTTCCCTCGGCAGTCTTGCGGTGCGCGAGGAAGCCCGGACCGGTTTCCTGGACGGCCAGGCCGTGTTCGTCATCGGACTGCAATCCGATGCGCCGGGGGAAATACTGGATGTCTACCTGTCCGCTTCCACCCTGCTGCCTTTGCGCCGGCAGACGCGGGACGCGTCCGGAAAGATCACGCGCACCGTGGACTATCCGGGGTATTACGAGGCAGGCGGGTGCTACGTACCCCGCCGGTTGACCATCGACACGCCGGGCGTTCCGCGCCTGGCCGTGACGGTGGACGATTTCTCCCGCCGCCCCTTGCCGGATTTCGTGTTCACCCGGTCGTATCTGGAAGAATTGAGTCCTGCCGAATGAAAAGGAAAAAAACGACCGGCGGGTGGACGTCCCGGCGTGAACGCCGGCCGCCGGTCGCGGGCGATCGGTACTTGAGCGCCTGGTTGCCGTCATTGACGCACGCCGCGTTGCACCGCCGGGCCGGGCCCGCTTTTTCCCTGCGGGAGGACGAACTCCACGCCCTGGGCGACGCGGTCCGCAGTCTCTCCCGCGGGTTTACCGGGAAGCGGACCCTGGCCGGTTCCCCCTACCTGCGGGACGAGCGTTCCCTGGCCGCGTACCTGTTGTACTATTGGCCCGCCTCCCACCGGCAGGCATTGACGATCTTTCTGCGCTTCCCGCCCGTGACCGGATGGCAGGGCGCCTCGGTTCTGGATCTGGGCGGCGGTCCCGGTCCCGCCGCCTGCGCCGCCTTCGATTGCGGGGCGCGCCGCGTGACGGCGGCGGACGCCGCCCGGCGGGCGCTGACAGCGGCCGGCACGCTGG
>CAYQRT010000164.1:0-6844 GCA_964419695.1 uncultured Spirochaetaceae bacterium
GCACGGGGTTGCGGCTGATGTCGTTCGACTTGAATTCCAACAAGGCTCGCCGCACCGAAAGGAATTCAGGCTGTGAAAAAATAACGTCCGCCGCCTTGAGATCGAGGATGTTGTCGTAAATCTGCTTGAGTGAATCGATCTTGACGTAAAAGAGAAACTTGTCCGGCAGGTAGTCTTCGGCGGTCTGCAGGGTCACGGCGTACCAGATGAGCAGCCCGACGCACAGTATCGCCAGCAGGATAAGGATAACCAGGATAAATTTGAAAAAAAATTTGAAAAGTGATTTTACTGCACCCATACGTGCCCTCAATACTAGAAGAAACGGTTTGCAAAGTCAAGAGGGAGCCTGCCGGGCGGGAATTGATTTCATGACGTTTCGGTTATACACTGTACATAAACGGTCGCGGACGGATTATGTATCCGGAGCGGATCCTGTTCATCAGTCGGGAGGTGGCGCATGCAGCGGAGCGGGGCTGCCATAATCGCTCTTTTTCTGGGAATGGCCTTGTCCCCGCGGTTGGACGCGCTGGACAAGATACCCATCGCCATCATGGACTTCAAGGTGACGAATATACAAAAAAGCGAATTCGATCTCTTTGTCGATTTCTTCAATAACGCCTTGTTTGAGACGGGCGTCTTCGACGTGCTCCAGCGGAACAAACGAGAACAACTTATGAAAGAAATCGAATTTTCACTCTCGGACGCGGCCGATGCGCGCAGGACCCGGCAAATCGGCAAACTGCTTTCATCCACGCTGCTGGTGTTCGGCAATCTGGGTAAGGTGGGCAGGAATATTCTGCTGAGTGTCAGCATCGTGGACGTGGAAACGGGCCTGACGGCCAGCGTCCTGTCGCGGACATACGCGAATCTGGAGGCGGTGTTCGGTGACCTGCAGGGAATCGCCTCTTCATTGGCGGAATCGGCGGAGCAGTCCCAGTTCCAGCGCAAGGCCAATATCCTCTATTTTGAAAATTTCGATGACAAACGCTGGAATGAATATGACAACATGTTCTATCGCGACGGTACGTACCACGTGCGGGCGGTGGACACGCCCTTGATGACCTGGCAAACGCAAACGTATGACGATTTCATCATGGAAGCCGCAGCAGGCCGCGTGGAGGGTGATAACAAGCTGGGATTCGGCCTGGTGTATCGGCTGCAGGACGCGAATAATTTCTACGTGTTTCTCATGGCCGATAACGGGTTTTATTCCGTGCAGAAATGCGTGAATGGAAACTACACAAACATCGTTGCCTGGAACAAAGCGACGGCGGTCAAGGCCGGGGAGATGAATTCGATGAAGGTGTCGGCGTTCCGGAGCCGATTCGTCGTATACATCAACAATGTTAAGTTAAGAGAGTTTTCGGACAATACCTTCAGCAAGGGATATTTTGGCATTTTCTCCAGTCACGGCGTGCACGCCGCGTTCGACAACCTGATACTTTATCAGGGCAATCTGGTATATTATGAACGATTTGAGCGCACGGCTTCCATATTCGCGGAGGCGGACGTGGCCTATTCCAAGGACGGTATCTACCACGTGGATGGAAAATCCGCCGACGGCACGTATTACTCCTGGATATTGGAATCAATGAAGAATACATCCTTCAAGGCGGAGGTGAGTTGGCTGGCAGGGAAGACAGACATCGGATACGGCTTGGCCTTCCGGCTGCGTGACGCGCTCAACAACTACACGTTCGTCATTACCAAAAGCGGTTCCTATTCGCTTATCAAGTACCTCGATTCCCAACCGACGTACCTGATTCCCTACAGAAAAACGAGATCCCTCAATCCCGACGGCAAAAATATTATGCGGGTTGAATGCGTGGGGGATACGTTTACCCTCTTCATAAATGAGAACTTGGTGGAAACGGTTGTTGATGATACGTTCGCCGCGGGCAAATTGGGCTTCATGAGTTATCGGGGGGTGGACGCCGTCTTCGACAACGCGGAAATCTTTTCACTGGAATAAACAGGAAGGATGTGGTATATCCAGACATGCGCTCCAGGACATTAGGCAAAACAGGGTATCGCATTTCCGAAATCTCGCTCGGCGCCTGGCAGTTGGGCGCGGTCTGGGGACAGCCGTTCGACGCCCACGTGGCCGCCCGGACGCTGGAAAAGGCGGTGGAGGCGGGCGTCACATTCATTGACACGGCCGACGTCTACGCGGACGGATTGAGTGAAAAGGCCGTCGGGGCCTTTGTCCGCGCCCACCGGGATGAGGTACACTTCGCCACCAAATGCGGCCGGCGTCTCAACCCCCATACTGCGGACGGATATAACGAAAAAAACATACGCGGTTTTGTCGAAGACAGCCTGCAGAACACGGGACTCGACTGTCTTGATCTCCTGCAGCTCCACTGTCCGCCCTGGGACGTCTATTACCGTCCGGAAGTGTTCGTCCTGCTGGATACGCTGAAACGGGAGGGAAAAATAGCCCAGTACGGCGTCAGCGTGGAGAAAGTGGAGGAAGCCCTCAAGGCCATCGAGTATCCGGGAGTGGCCACGGTGCAGCTTATCTTCAACATGTTCCGCCAGAGGCCGGCGGAGTTGTTTTTCCGGGAAGCGGCTCAAAGGAATGTGGGAATCATTATCCGCGTTCCTCTGGCATCGGGACTGTTGGCCGGATCGTATACCACGGACACGTCCTTCGGGAAGGACGACCATCGCACTTTCAACAGAAAAGGCGAGGTTTTCGACCGCGGCGAAACCTTCTCAGGGCTCAACTTTGAACGCGGCTTGGAGGCGGTGGACGAATTGAAAAAACTGTTTCCCCCAGGAGCCTCCCTGGCCGGATTCGCCCTGCGCTGGATTCTCATGTTTTCCGAAGTCAGCTGCGTGATACCCGGGGCCAGCCGACCGGAACAGGCCGACCGGAACGCGGCCGTATCCGATATGCCGGAGCTTTCTAACCCGCAGATGCAAGGCGTGGCACGCGTCTATGAGGAATTCGTCAAACCGTTCGTGCATCACTATTGGTAGTCGCGGGCCGCGGCCTCTTTAACCCCCGCCGCCTTAAGGAACGTGTAGCAGAAGACGCCCTCCGGCCCGGCGGTTTTTTCAAGGTCCGCCGCGCCCTGATCGAATTCCCGGCTTGCCTCGTTCACGTATTTTACCGTAGAGTGAAACCCATATGAAACTCAAGGCAGCCCCCGGAGATTTTATCGTCAAGGAGCGATCGGCCCTTTCCCTGTCCCCCGCTCCCGGGCCCTACCGCGTTTATCGGCTGAAAAAAAGGCAATGGGATTCGTTTGATCTGGTGGATCTGCTGGCGCGCCGGTGGCATGTCATGAAATCCGACATATCCTTGAGCGGCCGCAAGGATCGTCACGGCGAGTCCGAGCAGTTTCTGGCGGTAAGGAGCTGTCAAGGGTTGCCGCCAGCATATGAAGCAAAGGGATTCTCGCTCGTTCACGCCGGGTTTTCCGATAGGAAATTATCAGCAGCCTGCATCACCGGCAACTCGTTCCGCCTCACCTTGCGGGACCTGCGCCGTGAAGAAACGGACCTGGTGAAACGTAATTGCCGGACGGTCAGGACAGCCGGGTTCCCCAATTATTTCGATGAACAGCGCTTGGGCAGCGCCCGGGCGGGCCGCGGTTTTCCCGGTAAAGCCCTGTTTCTTGGTCGGATGGAGGAGGCCTTCAAGATTTTTCTGGCACCGGACGGTCATGAGTCCGCGGCAGAGCGGCAATTCAAAAAGGAAGCCCGCGCGGTCTGGCGCCAATGGAATAAAATAACCGCACCCGTCCCGCGCCGTTACGCGGCGGCCTTCAGGGTGCTCAACGCCCCGGGCGGATATATGGCCTTCAACAAGGCCGTCAATGCCTTGGACCGTGAACAACTCATCATGGCTTTGCAGGCGTATCAATCGCACCTGTTCAATCGTGTGGCCGTGTATTACGTGAAGGGACTGGCGGACGCGGGGCGGCTTGAGCTGCTCCCGCCTTTTCCCACGCCGTATGGCGATGTGCTTTTTTACGACGCGGAAGATGAGCGGGTGTTGATGGATCTTCAGTCCATCGAACTGCCTGTACCGGGGCACGATACCGTTACGGATCACCCCCCGGTGCAGACGGCCCTGGAGCGGACCCTGAAGGATGAGGGAATCACGCTGCCGGACCTGAAGGTTAAGAAACTGCACGGCAAGGCGGTGCGCGGCGTGGAGCGCCGTCTGGTGGTCGTACCGGAAGAATTCGCCTTTGACGAACCCACGGCGGATGAGTTGTATCCGGAGAAGATGAAAATGGTCCTGTATTTTTTTCTGCCGCGGGGCAGTTACGCCACCATGCTGGTCAAGCGTATTCAGAGCGGCCCGTCCTTGCGCCCGGGCCGGCCGTGATATGCAGAGAAGGAAATATAAAACCATTATAATCGGAAATCGGGGAGGACGGAGAGCGTGAAAATTTTATTCATCGGCGGCACGGGAAATATTTCGCTGGCTTGCACCCGGGAGGCTCTCGGCCGGGGACACGAGGTCTATCACCTCAACCGGGGGAATAACCCGGGCGTATCCGGCGTGACCAGCCTCAAGGCCGATGTCCGCGATCTTTCGGCCGCGCAGCGCGCGCTGGAGCACATGACGTTCGACGTCGTGGCCGACTTTATCGCTTTCACTCCCGATCACATTCGCTCGGATCTGGAGCTGTTCCGGGAAAAAACCCGGCAATTTATTTTTATCAGTTCCGCCTCCGTGTATCATAAACCGGTCCGTCACCATGTGATCACCGAATCCACGCCCGCTTTCAACCCGTTCTGGACCTATTCGCAGAATAAAATCGCCTGCGAACACCTGCTCTTTCAAGCCTACCGGGAGGAGGGGTTTCCCGTCACCATCGTCCGCCCCTCTCATACCTATTCTGACGGGTACATTCCCCTGCCGCTCGGCTCTGATTTCACCATCCCCCGGCGCATTCTGGACGGCAGGCCCGTGCCCGTGCACGGTGACGGCTCCTCGCTCTGGACGCTTACCCATTCGCAGGACTTCGCCCGGGGGTTCGCGGGTCTGCTCGGCAATCCACGCGCCCTGGGGGAGACGTATCACATTACCAGTGATGAGGCCCTTTCCTGGGAGACAATCACCCTCCTGGTGGGGGAGGTGCTCGGCCGGGAACCGCGTATGGTACATATTCCCTCGGATAGTATCGCCCGGCTGGAACCGGAACTGGGCGCCGGCTTACTGGGTGACAAAACCTACAGCGTGGTGTTCGACAATTCCAAGATAAAAAACGCGGTACCCGGTTACCAGGCCGTCATCCCCTTCCACGAGGGCCTGCGCCGTTCCGTGGCCTGGTTCATGGCCGATGAAAAACGGCAAACTATTAACCCGCACCTGGAAAAGGCCCTGGAACACATTCTTGGTCACTGGAATAAATGACAGTGAGTGACTGCTTCCGCCGGTGACGGATACCGGCTGTTAGCGAACGACACATTATCTAGGGAAAAGGCAATATGATATGAAAATGCGAATGGCCACGATGAGTCTGCTCTTCCTGCTTCTGAGTGTTGCATTGTCGAGTTGTGACAGCGCGCCGAAACCCGCGGATCAGGCATCCCGGCCCGCGTCCGCCACCGCGGCCAGGGTGCCTGATGCGGCGCCGACCGAGAAGGAATACCCCACCATGAGAGTCTGGGGACGCCACCTGTACACGGCCTGGAATGAGAAGGTCGTCCTGCGCGGCATCAATCAAATGTTTATCTGGCTGGATAAGGACGGAGATCCGTCGTTAAGTGAAATAGCGCGGACCGGGGCCAATAGCGTGAGGCTGGTATGGTTGACTTCAGGCTCGGCCGGTGAACTCGACACACTTATTTATAACTGCATCAGTCTGAAAATGATTCCCATGGTTGAATTGCATGACGCCACCGGCACATGGGAAAATTTGAAGACCTGCGTGGATTACTGGGTCAGGCCTGACGTGGTACGCGTGCTGCAGCGGCATCAAAAATATCTGCTTGTCAATATCGCCAATGAAGCCGGCGACAATCGGGTGACGCCCGTCCGCTTTGTCGAGGGGTACACGGACGCCATACGTCGTATCCGAGAAACGGGTGTGAATGCACCTTTAATCATTGATGCTCCGGATTGGGGCAAGAACTTCACCACGCTTAAACAATCGGCCGCTCCCCTGGTGGCCGCGGATCCGCAACACAACATGATGTTTTCTATTCATATGTGGTGGCCGCGCATGTGGGGATACTCCGAAAAAAGCGTCCGTCAGGCCGTTCAAGACGCAGTCTCTCTCAATATCCCCTTGATAGTGGGTGAATTTGGTCACGCTTGGGACGAATCCGACAACGGGAAAATCCCGTACCAGACTATTTTGGAAGAATGCCAGAAAAACGATATCGGCTGGCTGGCCTGGTCCTGGGGCCCGGGCAACCATCCACAGACGTGGCTCAATATGACCAGAGACGGCCGTTTCGACACCCTGGAAGGCTGGGGCAGGGAAGTGGCGATCACCAGCTCCTATGGTATCAAGAGCACCTCCCGTAAACCACCCTCTCTGGAACATATCAGCGGTTCCGGATTCATTCCCGATCCCCTGGAGGAGTAGTCAAGCCCTTTCTAAAATAGACAGCGGCTGCGTGTCTTGCCCGCCTGAATGTTTTCCGTCTATACTTGTTCTTCCCGTACGGTAGACAGACAAGACGGGAAATTGTGAACGATAGGGGAGGCGGAAGCGCATGCCTGGGCAACATCGGCCGTCGGCGGCAGCAGACGTTGGCGTATTCTTCACAGCCTGTACGGCCTTTTGGCCGGAGAAAAACATGAGCACCAGAGGCCGGTACCCACTCTCTGCTCGGCTGATCTTCAGGGGGCAGGCATGAGTGGTCCAGA
>CAYQRT010000165.1:0-6794 GCA_964419695.1 uncultured Spirochaetaceae bacterium
TTATTCATCCCTTCTGTAGTGTAAGGCCATAAAGATATGTTAATCAGATAAAACTTAGAATGAAATCTTTTGTATTGCTTTATCTCTATATCCTGTAAATCTTCAAACTCTTGGAGTAACTCAAATTTAAATTTTTTAAATAATTCTAAAGGTTTCATGGTAAATATTATTTATGTTTATTAACTCTTCTGTTCTCTCTCATATAACCTTTAAATTTAGTTCTTTTGTGGGGTGGATTTGGAATACCTCTTGTTGGAGTCTCAGATTCTACCTCTAGGAATATATAAGGCGGTTGCTCAAATATTATAGATTGAAGTAAATTTTTCATAATTATATATTATTAAGTTTTAATATTGCTCACGTATCAATAGTGAGCTTGCACAATTAGTTGATAGAACGGCTGCTTTACAATGTTCTTGTGTTGTGAGAACTAAATCCCCAAGACTCACATTCGTGCCGATGTCAACTATACGACAACCACTTTTTCATGCATGGTTGAAGGCTAAATTTAGATGGCTAAGTAATCGTCTTTAAGGCAAAGTCCTTACTAGTCGTGTTCATTTAGCTGCCCTTGCACATACTATTATTCAGCGATACTGAACCTATTATTAGGGGATGTGCATAATATTATCACCTCTGATAGGTGTAGATATAAAGCAAGGCTTATATGGGTTATCAAACTACATAGGCCCTGCTGCTATGTAATTCTAAAAATTATATAACTAATATTGGTTCTAATTTTATATCAACAACATGACTCTCACCTACTATCTCTGTGTGTATAGTAGATAATTTAAGTTTTTTAAGTATCCTCTCTTTGATTTTATCTTCCGAGAGATTATCATTATTAACCTGAATTAATTTAGGTTTTAATTTATTATAATCGCTATCTCCAAATGGATAGCATGTATAAGTAGTAATTATGCAATTAAATAATCTCATGATAATATATTTTTAAGTTTTCTTAATACGAGCTTGTAGCTTTAACCTTTGTACAACATAGTGATCTACCCTTAGCTGCGTATTTACAATACGACAAATACCCTGAGATATTCTTTCTGGAAGTTTTCCAGCACGTAGGTCATGCCTATCTTTGGTTAGTTCATCAAAGATTTTGTTCAGTTCTGTAATCTTTTCCATGATAATAAGTTTTAGTTTCACGATATAACTCTAATAAAGCTCTTTTTACCTTTACAGTATCCTGTGATATATCACCAAACAATGTAAATCTAGGTCGAAATAGTTGAAGAAGAAGTCTTTTAACATAGACATCTGAGAGATTATCTCTTTGTCTCCTTTCAAGATTTTTAAGATAATTTGGATCCGATATTAGTTTTTTCTCTAACCATCTCTTCCTGGAGGCTTTACCTGCTTCGGTTCTGCAATATTCCCTACCCTCTATCTTTACTTGTTCTCGAACCCATGCATTATTATGATACCGTTCTCTACAGTACTTGCTATGTTCACCTGGATTAGCCTTTCTCCTTATCTGAGATTCTTCTCTTCTCTTAACCTTCATACATTCTTTACACTGGTATATCCTATATGGTGATTTTCTGTTTGAAGGCTTGCAAAGAGCGAAGTTCTCAATTGGTAATTCTACTCCTTCAGGATGTAAAGGACCTCTACAGATCTTAGTTTCCATAATTAAGTTATTAAGTTTTGTCCCTTAAAATGTATTTAAGATTAGGATCACTGGCTCTTAAATGTGGTATAAGATAATCAAAACCATTTACAGTCTTTATCTCCCAATTATAATCAGGGTTAAGATTAAGAGCTTTTTTATTAAGTGGATTATTATAATTATCAAAAACTCCTAATAGTATTCCTGCATGATGAGGATCTTTAATAAATTTATCTCTGATAGTAGATAAATCAACACTATCATCAAATTTCTTAATTCGAATAGATATTATTTCCATAACTATAAATTTTGTAGTTTACAGCTAGGCTACACTATTTATGGAATTAATTATTATGATGTTATGTGTAGCCCCTCAGCTGTCCTCACTATCTTGGAAAGTTATTTGAGGCATACTCCAACCTTATCCACCCATGGCGAACTAAATTAGTTTCTTTGGTTATTGGAGAGATGTGTATTTAGTTATATAATTATATCATATCACTATGATATTGTTATGATATCAGAAGAATAGGTAGGAGAGAGATTATATCTCCTTATATATCAGTCACTTACAACGACTTACAGCATAAATTTAAGGCTGATGTATTTAATCTTACCCACCCTGAAGAACTATTCCCGCCCTTTATGGTAGAATAAGAGTGCAGCCACAATAGACTGCACCCTCAGACCTTACTGTTAGTATCCAATACCTTCAGTATCCATACCTGCACCTGGTCTTACCAGCCAAGCTGACTTACCATTCTTCGGTGCACTCAGCCTCAGCGGTGGCTGAACAATAAAGTTCTCATCCACTTCAATCTCATTGAGCGGAATACTGGTAAAGAGCGGTGCCGAAGCAACCTCTTCACCTGCATCATCAACCAAGGTACTCTCAATCTTGGTACGTGTAAAGCTACCAAAATCCTGCTGTTCAAGAACCTTACCAAGCTTAATCCTCTTACTGCCAGGAACTACTGCCAGCGTAGTTTCACCATAAACCAGTGTCTTCATAATAATAACAATTTTAAATTAACTACCAAGGGGTAGTCGCCCAAACACTTATAGAAGGCGGGGTGTTTTAGGATTAGACCTCCTCCCTTTCAACCTATGAAAAATTTGTCAAATTTGATATATAAAAAATTTTCTCAAAAATAATTGCCAAAAAATTTGCATATGTCAAATATAGTATTTAACTTTGTAAAAATTTATAATATGATTACATTAAAAGACATTCAGGATGTAGTAGTAAGATTACCATTTGATATCATTCTAAATGGAATAATCTTTATAGAAGTAGATAAACTTAATTATCAGAAACTGAAAGATGAATTAGTGATTGCTAATATAGTATTTAGTTATGATAATAAAAAGGATTTTGGGGTAGCTATGAAATTTAACTTTAATGGCTGTGATATTTTGATAACAGCTGCTTCAGATAAGATATCAGATGAGTATTATGTGGCTTTTAAAACTAAGGTAGGATGACAGAGTTTTTAATTGCACCTGTAGCTAAACCCAGAATGACTAGAAGTGATGTCTGGAAAAAAAGACCCTGTGTTATGAAGTATTGGAGTTTTAAGGATAGACTTGTAATTGCTGCTAAAGCTCAGGGATTTGTTCTTGGGGATAGATATGGGGTGGTATTTTATATAGAAATGCCAGGTAGCTGGAGTGAGAAAAAACGTAAGCTTTATGATGGCAAACCCCATCAGCAGAAGCCGGATTTAGATAATTTGATTAAATCAGTTAATGATTGTCTTAAGAGTGAGGATGCCAGTGTTCATGATATAGAGGCATCGAAGATCTGGTGGAAAGAGGGGAAAATTATATTTTATGATTTAAGGAGATATTAATATGAAAATTCAAATTGACACACATGCAAGGACTATTAAGGTCTTGGAAAACACAAATTTAGCTGAGTTTGTTAAGGCAGCTAAGAAGATTTTAGGTAATCAGTATAGTGAATATACTCTTGAGTATAATGCAACTATATATACTTGGACTTCTCCTTGGATAATTTATACTACACCATATTATCCTTGGCCACATCTTCAGGTTTATGATGATACTGGAGGATATCATGTAACTGACGGAGAGATTTATCAGAATAGTAATACTGGAATCTATAATTTTGAGATAAAATCTTCCGCTGGTATAACGTAATGTATCAAAAAATATTTGGAAATCTCAAAAATAAGTATTAATTTTGCAAAATATTCCTTTATTTAGAGAAAGGCACACTGAGGGGGTCGAGACAACGTAGGTAAAACGTACCCCGAATATACCATCTCAAGAGAGATTTTAGTACTTCGTGCAAGTATGGTAAAGGGTGGAAATGAACGGTCAGAACAGAGTATCTCTAAATTCAAAAAAATGCAACTTTTTAAAGTTGTAGGGATTTTATATTATGAAGAAAAGAAAGAAAAGTAAGTTTGATATAGGTCAACTTAAAAGACGAAGTAAGTCATTAGCTAAGTTAGCTGATAAGTTTCGTAAGGAGTTGATAGAAAATCAGACTGAAGCAGAGAAGCAATTTAAAAAATATTTAAAACTATTAAGGATTAGATATGAGTTTCAGAAAATAGTATATGCTGGTGAGTCATTTTATATAGTAGATTTTTATATTCCTAAAAGTAAGATTGCTGTAGAAATAGATGGCAAATACCATCAGGATAGAATAGAAGATGATAAGGAAAGAACTTATCAGTTGATTCTAGCAGGAATTAACGGAGTTGTTAGATTTGATAACAAAGAAGTTTATGATGAAGAAAGATGTATAGTAAAAATTAAAAATTTAGTATTATGAAGAATTTGATTCTTAGAATGTTGGATAGTTCAGTTTATCCCTTAGTAGTAGCAGCTCTTACATTTGTAGGAAGTTTGATAGCTTTCTATATTGGAATGATTTGCTTACTTACAGTATTTGGTTTATTTGTACTTAAACAATATAATAAATAAATTCTCTCCCCTCACTGATCTCGTGAGTTCCTGTGTCATTACGGTGGCACAAAAAGCCTACTAGCAACCTAGGAATGTTAGTAGGCTTAATTTTTTTTAAAAATAGTTGCTAAAATATTTGGATATTACAAAGATAGTGCTTATCTTTGTATTTTAATTTAAGAAGTTATGAAAGAAACATTAAAAATTGTATTAAGACAAAAAATTGATTTAGTTTTATTTGCAGGATTTATTGCAGCATTATTTATTGGAGTTGGAAAAAATGATGTTATTCTTCTGGGAGGAGCATTACTAATAGCTATAGGAAATAAGTTGTTTGACTTTATAAATAAGATTATTTTAATTAAAAGGGGAATTATCGAATGAAGAAGGTTTATGTGGCAGGAAAATTGAATGACATGGCGGTAGATTATTTGTATAATGTACATAAGATGATGACTACCGCAGAAGAAGTAAGAAAGGCAGGATATAGTGTATTTGTACCTTGTATTGATCTTCTAATGGGAATTAAGTTTGGTTATCAGGATTATCATGATTATTTTAATAATTCTCAACCCTGGATAGAAGTTGCAGATGCAATATTTTTAGTCCCAGGATGGGAAACATCCAGCGGTACAAAAAAGGAAATTAAGTTAGGTTGGAATAAGGAAATACCTATTTTCAATGATTTAGAGGAGATGAATAATTATTTTAAACTTGATGATGTTCAAGGTAGAATAGTGGGATTTAATCTAGAAGAAGGAGTTGATGATTATGGTTATCACTTATCATGTAACCAGTCTCCTGATGTAACTGTTTTAAATACAGTTAAAGTACGACAGTTCTTTAGTGAGAGACATGTTATTAAAGACTAATATGGGACCAGGATTGAAGTATGATGCAGAAAAGTTGAGATGGGATCTCCTGCCAATAGATTGTATAGAAGAGGTAGTTAAGGTATTATCTATGGGAGCAAAAAAATATAGTGCAAATAACTGGCAGCTCGTAGAAGATGGAGAAAATAGGTACTATGCAGCCCTGATGAGACATCTGGCAGCAAGTAGAATGGGAGAAAAGATAGACCCCGAAAGCGGTCTATCACACCTCTCCCACGTAATGTGTAATGTAGTATTTTTATTATGGTTAGAAAAACATGGAGTGGATAAAGTATGAAGAGTGGAAATCTTTTAAGGATTGGGAAAAGTATATGGAATACTTACCTATATTATTACAGAATGGAGATATTAGTTTGGAAACATATATTAAATTGATTAAAGATTATGGCAATATTCAATTTAGGAGAGAGAAGAGTAGAGGTTAAAGAAGAGGATATAGAATATATCTTTAAGGGGATGAGACCAAGACTAATGCCTTATGAGGATTTTAGAGAAATAAGGAAGATTCTTAAGAAAGAATTGGCACAATATTTGAAGGGAGAGTTAGTACATGTCTCTAAAGTTAGTGATGATTTATGGGCAGAGTATACTAAAGGTATGAAGAAAAAAATTAAACAGAAAGGAAACACATATGTTAAAGACAGAGACAGTAGGGAAGCAGACAATAGATAGTCAGGCATTTGATGATTATCGTACAGGAATTGTAGAGGAATTCCATTCAGAGAATATATTCTTTAAAAGAAAGTTGACTCAGGGAGCTTTTTGGACAGCTATTGATAAGGAATTGGCAAACCAATATTTTAGGGACGAAAGATGGTTATTTAATTTTAAGTATAAAGATGAATTAAAGTTTATAGATCATGGTACAAACGGTTCACCTGTAACAGGTGTAGGGTTTAACATTAATAAAAGGTAATATGTGGTTAGATTTATTTTATGACAGGTTTCCACTATATTTTGACTACAAAATTCCAATGTGGTCTAAGTGGGATTATGGTGAGGATAGTGATACTTTGAGTATTACTGCTCCTGGGTTTGAGAAAGAGGATTTTGATCTCTTTATTGAAGATGGTGATCTTACTTTGAAAGTTGTATCAGGTAAAAATCATCTTCTCTATTCTATCTTGAATAAGTTTCATACAGATGCTTATAGGCTTGATGAAGCTAAAGCAAAGTATAAGAATGGAATTTTGAAGATTACAATACCTAAAGAGGTTAAAAAAACTAAGAAAATTGCAATAGAAGTCTCCTAAATTGGAGACTTTTATCATTTTTATGAAAAAAAGTGTCAAAATATTTGGATAATTCAAATTAATGTTTTATCTTTGTAAAAATTA
>CAYQRT010000166.1:0-6779 GCA_964419695.1 uncultured Spirochaetaceae bacterium
TAGGTAATGTCGGCGAGCATGACCTCAATGGTGCGTTTCTTGGCGTCCAGGTTCCGGTAGAATTTTTTCACCGCGGGATCGTCGGCGCCGAATCCCTGGTCCACGTATGTTTCGAGTTCCAGGAGGCGGTAGTACACGTGCTCAAAGGCAAAGAGGCTGATCTTGATTCTAAAGAGCGCGCCGATGATCTGCTTCTTCTCCCGGAGGAGTTCGCGCAGCGAACCGACCCGGCCGGAGCGGTCTTCGCGTTTCCATTTGTCGATGATCCGCCCCGAGCGCTTCAGGGTATTATATGATTTCACCAGGACGTTATAACTGCGGTCGAACGCCGCGGACAGGCCCTTGACCACTTTGGGCGCCACGGCCCGGAACACCTCAATCCGTTTGACGAACCAGGTCGCGCGGTATTTTTCCAACTCCGCCCTGGTCACAGGCAGATTGTTGAATTTTCCCTCGTCGGCCAGAAATTCGATGACGTTGCCCGGTTTGACGCTGGCTTCCTCCCCGTCGTCGCGCCGGCAGACCACTTCCCCTTCATCGCAGGTCACCAACAGATCCTCCGTGGGAGTGGTGGTCACCTCGAAATCGGTTCCCCGCACGCCCATGGCCGCGGTCTTGGTCTTGATATGCACCTCGCTGCCCGAAAGCCGGTCGACTTTGCAGGCCAGGGTGCCCGACATCATCCGGAACGTGGCCGAACTCTTCCCATTGGAGAGCTTTCCCATCTCCACGGTGAAGGCCGTGTTTTTCCGCACCTTGAGCTGGATGGATTCGTTCCGGGGCGTCTTTACCGTCAGTTCCATTAATCCCTTGCCGCCGGTACGGATAAGATCGTAATCCTCTACCGGTTGGCCGATCCTCACCCGCCCCGCCGCCAGCGCCTGCCCGTCGCGGGTGACCGTCACCTCCCCCGTAACGTAGGTGATCGTTCCGACAGACGATTCGCCCCAGGCCGAACCGGCCAGGCAGCCCGCCAGGAACAGGAAGAGGATTGCCTTCTTGGTCATGATATTCCTCCAATGTCTTCTATGGTATCCGCAGCGGCGTGCGTGTTCGTCAGATTGACATTGCTAAATATAGCACACAAATCTTTAATTTGCCCGGGAATATCCCCAAAAACCTTTTTCCACACCACGGGGCTCTCCATGCACAGGTAGACCGGCGCATCCGTCATCTCTCTGATCCACTCCAGCATGCGCCGGTACATGCGCCAGCGCACGGGCTGCAGATAGCGGAACTTGCCGTCCCGGCAGCGCACGTATTCGTCAAAGAGGTAGGGACGGTCCGCCAGCCGGTCTTTGAGTTCCCCCGGATAGCGCATGGTCCCCAGGCTGATCCAGACAATGTCTCCCCGGGCGCCGAACTCCCTCAGCCGGGCCACGGTCTCCCGGTAATCATTCTCCCACCCGGGAGCGAGCAGGATGGGATCGAAGTGGAAAGCCAACCGGTAGCCGGCCGCCCGGGCGCGGCGGGCCGCCTCCAGTCGTTGCTCCAGACCGCTGGCAAACGGTTCCTCGGCCGCGCTCACGCCGGGGGGATTGAGGGAGAAGGCGATGACCGCCCGTCCCTTGCGGCGGATGTCGAGCAGGTGATCGACGAAATGCGTTTTGGTTTTCAGTTCAAAGATCACGTTGGTCAGCCGGGCGCAGGCCTCCACCATCGGCCGCGACAGGTCGCAGAGGGGATCATAAAAAAGCGAATCACCCGTTTCGCCGGTGCCGATCCGGAGGGTACGGCCGGGATTAAGCGCGGCAATCCGCTCGATCTCGCGGATCATGGGCCGCCGGTCCACGTTGACGGTCACGGGTAGAAAGTTGAGATAGGACTGCATGATGCAATAGCTGCAACCGATCGGGCAGCCCTCATACAGGTTGACGGTCAGGTAGTTGCAGCAGAGGTGTCCGCGGGAACCGGGACAGCGTCCCACCTTCATTCCCCGTCCCGGGGTCAAAAAGAGCGTACGCCGGTTTTGATGCTCGGGAGGAATTTCGGTTTTATCGCCCACCAGACGCAGGGGCAGATCGGGAAGCCGGCTTGTGACCAGGCGAACGGTTGCGGTCCGGGCCGCCTCAGGCGTGCTGTAGAGATGATCTATGAATTTTCTATAGAAGGTCGAATAATCGATCAACCTCGTCCTCGAAAGCCTTGAGGGCCGCCGTCTTTCTTTGATAGACCGCCCGGGAAGTAGCGGAAAAGCTGAAGGTGAACGCCTCTCCCTCGAAATCAGGCGGGGGCGCCACCGCCACTCCCCGCCGGGCCAGCGGACCCGTAATCGCCTCCAGCCGTTGCAGCAGACCGGTGAGTTGGGGAAATCGAGAGGCCCGCAAAACCGCCAGCGGGTGGTCACGGTCCAGAAGCCCGCGACAGAAGGCCGCGGCGCCGTCCGGGTCCAGCCGGTCCCTCCGCGCTACTTCCCGCAGCGACAGGGCCAAAAGACGCCGCTCGCTGAAGGAAAACCGGTCCGGCCGCTCGGCGAGGGCGGCGAAAAAACTTTCGGGCAGTTCCCTGGTTTTGGCCGCGGTTTTGAGGTCCAGGAGGTCTGAGTCCACCAGCCGGCGCAGGACCGCCGGGCATGTCGCATACTCCTGCATGTGCGCCAGCCAGCGCAGAGGCTGATCGGCGGTGATCAGGGGGATGACCGCCTGCCGCCGTTCCCGGTGCACCGCTCCCGTCAGGAAGCGGTACAGCCCGGCCTGTTCCGGCCAGGCATAGCGGCCGCGACGGTTTTCCAATCTGAGGGCCAGCGTCAGGAGGTCGGCCGGCTCGCGCGCCTCCGCTTCGCGGCCGGGCAGATCCGGTCTCCCCGCTCTTTCCGCCGCGTCGAGCAGGGCGAATCCCCAGACCAGCGCGGTCCCGGTCACGGCCAGGGGCGGATGGAATTCTTCCTCCACCAGACCGCTCCAATCACGCGCCGTCGGGTCAAACAGGTCGTATTCCCGTGAAAGAGAGCGCAGATGTCCGATTGAGTAACGCGTCACCGGACAACCGTAGCAGAGTTTGACGGCTTCGCCAAGGGCGGGCCGGCGGATCCCTCCCGCCGGCCGGTCAGTCCCGGACCCGGAAGGCGATCTCGATCCGGGTGCCCCGGTCCTGCTGCACGCGCAGGGTGCCGTGCAGTTGGCTAGTCAGGGCCACCACCAGGTTGAACCCGAGCGAATTCGAATTTTCCACCTGGAAATTCCTGGGGAGCCCGATGCCGTCATCGGCCACGGTGAGGAGCAGGTCCTCACGGCCGGTCCGTTCCAGCGTCACCGAGACGTTCCCCTTCCTCCCTTTGGGAAAAGCGTGTTTCAAGCTGTTTAAAAGCAGTTCATTGATGATGAGGCCGCAGGGGACCGAGCTGTCGATGTCCAGGGTGATGTCGTCGGCCCGTACGGTCAGGCGGATGGTTTCCACGTCGATGCGGTAGGCGCGAAAGAGATCGACCGCCAGCTTGGAGATGTACTCCTTGAAATCAACGTGGGAGAGGTCGTTCGACTGGTAGAGCCGTTCGTGAATGAGGGCCATGGACTTGATGCGGAACTGGTTTTCCTTGAACAGGCTCCGGGCCCGGGCGTCGTCCAGGTGGTGGATCTGCAGGTTGAGCAGGCTCATCACCACCTGGAGGTTGTTCTTGATGCGGTGGTGGATTTCCTTAAGCATGAGCACCTTCTCCCTGAGCGAGTTTTTTACCTTGTCTTCGGCCCACTTGTTCTGCACCGCCAGGGCGAAATATTCGGCCAACCGCACCACGGCTTCCAGGTCGCGCTCCGTGTAGTTGCGGTCCGAATCGGCCAGGGCGATCTGCCCCACCACCCGCTCGCCCAAGGCCACGGGCGCCGCCAGGAACCGCTCCACCCGGAAAGGCCCCTCCGGCCATGCGTTCCCGCCCGGCCGGTCGTCCGGACTGTTGGTGAAGAAAGCCTCTCCCCGGGTCACCGCGTACACCCGCCGGTCTTTCCATCCGGGGAGCGATCCACTTTCCAGCGGGACAACCGGGTCACCCGCCTCCGTTTTGGCTTCACTCGACGCGTACATCAGCTGTTCGTCCGAAGGGGGGTCGACCAGGGAGACGAACCCGTGACGGCTGGCCGTCAACGCCTGGGCGCGAGAGAACATGACGCGGCTGATATCATGCAGGGTCGAATCGGGCGAGATGATGGGCAGATAGAGCTCCGTGAGGGCATTCTGAATAACGAGCTCCCACTGCCGGCCTTCCTCCATCCGTTTGCGCTGTGTCACGTCCTCCAGCACGGCCACGATCTCGCCCGAGGGAAGCCGGTAGATGAAATATTCGTGCCAGCCCACCAGGAGCGCGTCCCGGTATTCGTGCAGCGGGAGGGAGACCGGCTCGCCTGTCCGCCACGTCCGGCGAAACGCGTCGACCAGCCCGTGTTTTTCAAAAGAGCGGGTGACGTCTAGCACGGTCCGGCCGATGAGCCGCCGCCGGTCCTTCCCGGTGATGCGTTCGGCGGCGCGGTTTAAGTCCTTGATGATGAAGTCGCGCCCGTCCTCCGCCACTTCGTACACCACCACGCCCGTGTTGATGTGTTCGAACAACTCCCGGTAGCGCGTTTCGCTCTCCCGCAGCGCCTCCTCCGCCCGCTTCCGGGCGGTAATGTCCTGCAACGTACCCACCAGCCGCAGGACGCGGCCCTGGCCGAAGAAAACCCGCCCCACGGCCGCGATCCAGCGTTCCTTGCCGTCCACGCGGTTTTTCACCCGAAACTCTTCGCTGTACCGGCCGTCGCCCGCCGGCTCGAAGACGCGCCGCAGCAGGGACCGGACCCGGGCGCGGTCGTCCGGGTGCAGGCGTGACATGAAAAACGAGAAGGTCACCCGGTCTTCGCGTCCCAGACCCCAGAGTTCCCGGACCCGGGCGTCCCAGTGGATGGTTCTGGTCTGGGCGTCAAAATCATAGATGCCCAGTTCCACCGCTTCCCGGGCGATGGAGAGCCGTTCCTCGCTTTCCCGCAGGGCCTGTTCCGCGCGCTTGCGCACGGTGATGTCCTGGATCTGGGAGACGAAGTAGAGGGGCGCGCCGCGCGCGTCGCGGATCAGGGTGGAGATAAGCAGGCCCCAGATGACGCTGCCGTCCCGGCGCACGTAGCGCTTCTCCAGCTGGAAGGCGTCCCGTTCCCCGGCGATCGTGGCCGCGATCAATTCATTGCCGACCGTCCGGTCGTCGGGGAAGGTAAGGTCGTCCACGGTCATCTCCGTCAATTCCGGTTCGGCGTAGCCGAGCATACGGGAGAAGGCGTCATTGACGCGCTGGAAACGACGGTCGGTGCCGACCAGCACGATGCCAGCCGCCGAATACTGGAACAGTCGCCGGAACTTCTCCTCGGATTCACGCATGGCCTCTTCCGACAGCCTGCGCTCGGTGATGTCCTGGTTGACGCCGTAAGTCTTGATGGTCCGGCCGTCCTTGTCCTTGATGATGAAATAGCGAACGCTGATATAGCCGGTGGTGCCGTCACGCCGGAGGATGCGATGCTCCAGCGAACGGCTGAAAGCCGGATCAGTGGCGGTGAAGGCCCTTTTCATCTCCTCGTCAACCAGGTGCCGGTCGTCCGGGTGGAGGAAACGCCGCGCGTACTCCTCCGGACGCATGCGGTAGCCGCCCATCTCGGCGGCGGTGACGCCGAAGATGGCGTAGAAATTATCAGTAAAGATAAAATAATCCTTAACGGCATCGTATTCCCAACTGCCCATGCTGGCGATCTGCATGGCTTCCGAAAGCCGCCGTTCGCTGACGCGCAGGGCATCCTCCCCCTGTTTCTGGGCCGTGATGTCGCGGGCCGAGGACAGCGCCCCGGTGACGCGCCCCTCGCGATCCTTGAGAGTCCGGCACCACCAGGCCAGGAGGCGCTTCTGCCCGTCGCGGCGCCGCTGCCGGCTTTCCACATAGGCGATCCTTTCGTCGCCGTTGAATATGTCCTGGACGGTGTCGTAGGTGGTCTGTTCGCCCTCAAAATAGTAATCGGCGGCGCGTCCGATCACGTCCCGGCCGAAGAACTCGTATCCCGCGTTATTGGCCCAGACGTACCGTTTCCGAGCGTCGACTTCCATAATAATGTCGGGGACCGCGTGCAGCATGGCTTCATTACGCGCGGAAAGGGCGCGGAAGGCGTCCTCCGCCTTACGGCGCTCGGTCACGTCCGAAAGGATGCCCTGGGAGCCGATGATGCAGTCCCCCTGGCGGACCGGGCGGCTCGACGTGCGCATCCAGTGGTAATTCCCTTTTTTGTATTTAAAGCGGTACTCATTAGTGTACGACCGTCCCTGCAGGATCTCCCGTAAATTCGCCCTCGCCCTTTCCGTATCGTCCCGGTGGATGAACTCGAAGAAACTGCGGCCGAGCACCTCCTCCGGTATGTAACCGGCCAGGTTCTCGACCGCCGGGCTGATGTACGTGATGACGCCGTCCGGGGTGATGGTATAGAGAATGTCGTTCATGTTCTCAGCCAGTTCCCGGTACTTTTCCTCCGACCGGCGCAGCGCCTCCTCGGCCAGCTTCCGTTCGGTGATGTCACGGGCCGAGCTCAAGACCGCCTTGCCGCCTCCGAACTCGATTATGCGGGCGTTCACTTCCACTTGAATCCGCGCCCCGTCCCGACGGAGCAGTTCGGCCTCGAAGACGTTTTGCCCCAGACGCTTCAGGTGCTTGATCTCTTCCCTCATCCATGGTGCAACATCATGTGGGTTGTGCTCTATCTTGCGAAGAACATTATGCAAAATAGGGTATGCGAATTCCTTTGTCTTTTTCCACACAAAAGCTGCACACCAGGCATCGGCCA
>CAYQRT010000167.1:0-6773 GCA_964419695.1 uncultured Spirochaetaceae bacterium
AACCAACGATAACGTGGCTTCTTGAGAACGGCGCGCCCGCGATCCGTTATAACACCCGCCTGCTCGCCGGTGAAAAAAGCCCCGGCCGCCGGGAACTGCTTTCCGACCCAATGGTCAAACGGACCATCACGACGTTAAAAGACTGGGATAAGGAAATTCTGGACCGCCACAACAAACCCGACCTCCTCATGCACCGGCTGTCTTTCCTGGCCGATATGGGCGTACAGGCCGACGATCCGGGGCTGGGGTCCGTGGTGAAGAGGATCCTCAAACATGTGAACCAGCAGGGTATTCCCGAAATCGTCATCAGGATTCCCCCGGTATTCGGAGGCAGCGGCCGGCCCGAGCGCGCCTGGATCATCTGCGACTTCCCGGTGATCCTCTACGGCCTATCGGGCCTGGGTGTGAGGAATAAAACAACGGAACAAGCCGTGAGGACGCTTACGTCTTTGGTGGACGATAACGGGTACCGCTGCCTGGGATCTTTTCCCAAATTCCGCGGCCCGGGCCGCAAGGATGACATCTGCCCCATCGCCTGCCTCTACGCGGCCAAAGCCCTCAGCCTGGACAAAAAGGCGGCCGCGGGCGAAGCGGCCCGCCGGGCGGTGGAAGCCCTCTTGGATCATTGGACAGACCGTAAAAAGAAGAAGTACTATCTATTCGGCATTGGAACGGATTTTCAAAGGTTGAAATTCCCGCTGGTCTGGTATAATCTGCTGCACGTGCTGGATACCGTCAGCCGGTTTCCTTCGTTCCAAAAAGACAAGCGGGTCCGGGAGATGACGGACGTTCTGCTTTCCAAGGCGGATAAGGATTTACGTTTCAAGCCGGAAAGCGTGTACGTACCATTCAAGGGAACGGACTTCGCGGACAAAAAACACCCCTCTCCCACTGTCACCCTCATGGCACTGCGTATCCTGAAGCGGCTGGGACGCATTGCGTGAAGCGCGCACCTGATCCGTCACGCCCCTCCCCGGCCGCTTAAAGATTGCTTGCACAGACCTTTTTTCGGACAGTATACTTAAAGTGCCTTCATTTCCACGGCATCCGGCATACGGAAACACGCCAATGGAGAACGATGAGTATTTTCGCCTGGCTTTCCCTGATTTCTTTCTTCTCCTGCATCGGCACCGCCGTGGTCGTGTTTCACGTGGGCCCCAGAATCAAGGTGAACCGCTATTTCGCCGTAAGCAATGTGGGCCTGGCCTTGTACACCTTCAGCGAATTCATGTACCGCTCCACGGACAACATGGAGGTGATGCAGTCGTGGATTAAAATCCACGGCGTCTGTCTCTTCGCCCTGATTCTCTTTCTCCTGTTCGCCTTTGTCTTCACCGGCCGGGAATCGCTCATCCGGCATCCGCTCGTCATTCTCCTCGCGTATGTGCCTTTCACGGTGTTTCTCGTATTGGGTCTGATGGGGAATCTCACCACCGGGACCCCGCAGCGCACCGGCGGCGTCTACCTCACCTGGAGGGCGCCGGACAACCCGCTCGTCTACAACCTCTTCAATTCCTGGCTTCTCCTGTTGGGCCTTTTTATCTTCACGCTCTTCGCCGTGTTTTTCGCCAAGACCAGGGAGCCGCGGCGGCGGGCCCAGGCCAAGTACTTTGTCCTGGGCTTCGTGCCGATCGTGGCCGCGGGCACGGTCGAGTTGATCCTCTCCTTCTACGAGATTATCATCCCCAGCACGGTGAGCACCACGCTGGTCTGGCTCAATCTCTGCATCGGATTCGCCATCTGGCGCGAACGGCTGTTTGTCCCGGACGCGGCCGCCGCCGCCGACGACATCGTGGCCGGCATGACCGATCCCCTGGCCCTCATCGACCGCGGGTGGAACATCTCCCGCGTCAATCCCGCCTTCCGCGCGCTGTTCGGCTATGAAGACCGGGAAATCCTGGGCAGGACGTACCGCCTCCTCTTTGCCCGGGATGCCGATGAAAGCGGCATCCCGGAGCGCCTGGCCGCCGGACAGCGGCTGGAACAGCTGGAAACCGTACTGGTAACCAAAACAGGGGAAAAGGTGCATGCGGTCGTGTCAGGCGGCGCGATCGGACGTCGGCACAGGACGGCCGGTGGCTGCGTGCTGCTTATCCATGACATCACCCGACGGTGGGAAGGCGAAAAACAGCTGCAGCGACTGGCCGTGGACCTGGAACACTCCAACCGTGAATTGGAGGGGTTCGTCTCGGCCGCGTCACACGATCTCAAGGAACCGCTGCGCAAGATATTCATCTACGGCGAAAAACTATTGGAATCCGACGCCGCCTCCCTGGGAAACACGCAGCGTGAACAGGTGCAACGCATGACCGAGGCGGCGACGCGCATGCGCCGCCTGATCGAAGGGCTCCTCGACTATTCCCTCGTCGCGCGCGGCGCGGCGCGGCCGGATACCGTGGACCTGAACCAGGTGCTGAAAGACACGCTGGCCGATCTGGAGATCCCCCTGAAGCAAAGCGGCGGAACGGTAGAGGCGGAACCCCTGCCCGTGCTGCGGGCCGATCCGCTGCTCATGCACCAACTCTTCCAGAACCTGATCGGCAACGCCGTCAAGTACCACCGGCCCGGCGTGCCGCCGGTCATCCGCATCACGGCGCGGACCGATTCCGGGACGTCCATTATCCGGGTGGCCGACAACGGCATCGGCTTTAACAATGCCCACCGGGACAGGATGTTCCGCATCTTCCAGCGGCTGGTGGGCAGAAACGAATACGAGGGCGCCGGCATCGGCCTCGCCATTTGCAGGAAAATCGTCGAACAGCACGGCGGACGGATCAGCGCGTCGGGAACGCCCGGTACGGGGAGCGTCTTCACGGTGGAACTGCCCCGCGACGGAAGGCGGGACCGCGACTGACGCATGACGCGTCCGCTGCGGGTTATTGTCATTATGTGCGAATGGAGTATACTTATGAGTGGAGGTGCCTTATGGGAACCGACCCCGCATCCGAAAAACGCCGTTACCCGAGAATCTCACGTGATCGGCTTCCGGAGGCCCTGCGCACCCTGACCGTCACCTTCGGAGAAGGCGGAGAGCCCATCCATGCGGCCACCATCGACGCGAGCGTGTCCGGGCTTTCGTTCAGAATCAACCAGCCCGTCTTCACGATCAAGGAATACGACATCACCCTCACCACCGGCGATTCCCGCATCACCCTGCGCGACGAACTGGTGTACGCCAAACCGCTCGACCTGGAGAGTTCGCGGGTGAGCATTCATTTTTCCAGCCAACCCGGCCTGGACGCGTACGCCCGGCTCGTGAACGCCGCCCGCCAGAACGCGGACACATAAGGCGTATCCACCGCACACTGAATCGCTAATAGATCAATTTTTTCAGCACCCGGTCGTCCCGCCGCCAGCGGGGGCGCACCCGCACCCGGAAATCGAGGCTGAGCCGGTAGGGAAAGAGGCCGTTCAGTTCGGCGGCCGCCTCGGAGATGATCGTTCTGATCTTTTCACCCCCGCGGCCGATAACAATGCCCTTCTGCGATTCCCGTTCCACGCAGATAAAGCCCCGCACCCACAGTTCACGGCCACCGGAACGCATCTCCATGTCCGCGATTTCCACGTACGCGGCGTGAGGCACCTCCTGGGAGGTATGGAGCATCACCTTCTCCCGCACCATTTCTGCGATCCGGAATTCCGGGGGCTGATCGGTGTAGAACTCGTCCGGATAGAGAAGGTCGCCCTCCGGGGCCGCGGCAAAGAGGGCCGCCAGCAGGTCATCCCGGCCCGCTCCGGTTTGAGCCGACACGGGCACCACCGGCGCGGGAGGCAGGGCGCGCTCGATCTCGACGCGGGCCGCGCTCCCGCCGTCCCCGGCCAAGTCGACTTTATTGAGGGCCGTCACCAGCCGGCCGGCCAGCGGCGCCAACAGGTTTCTGATCGCCAATTCCTCATCACCCGCCTCCCGGGTCACGTCCACCACATAGAGAATCAGATCTGATTCCTCCAGCGCCTCACGGCAGATTCCCTGCAGGAGCAGGTTGAATTTCCTGGCGTCCAGATGGTAGCCGGGCGTATCCAGAAAGACGAACTGGCCGCGTTCGTCGGTATACACGCCGCGGATCCGGTTGCGGGTGGTCTGCGGTACCGCCGACACGATGGACACCTTGTGACCGCAGATGAGGTTGAGCAATGATGACTTGCCGCTGGAGGGACGGCCGATGAGGGTGACGACGGCGGATTTCATACGGTACGGATTAATTGGGGAAGCGCCGACGGATGTCGAGCATCTTCTTCTCCACCGCCAGGAGGATGTCCACGATCACCGGATCGAAGGCGTTTTCGCTCATGGACTTGATTTCCCGGATGGCCTCGTCATGATGCCAGGCCTTCTTGTAGGGGCGGGACGACGTAAGCGCGTCGTAGACGTCGGCCACGGCGCAGATGCGGGCGCTCATGGGGATCTTCTCTCCGGCCAGGCCGTTGGGGTACCCGGTCCCGTCCCAGCGTTCGTGGTGGTTGAGGGCGATCTGGCTGGCCAGGGTGAGGAACGACTGTTCGCCCAGTTCACAGTCGGCCTGGTTTAAAATCGTCCAGCCCTTGATGGTGTGACTCTGCATGACCTTCCATTCTTCGCCGGAGAGCCGATCCTTCTTGAGGAGGATATGGTCGGGAATGACCACCTTGCCGATGTCGTGCAGCATGCTCGAATTGACGATGTCGTCGCAGTACTCTGAACGGAGTTTATACCCGTAGGGCTGGCGCTTGAAGATTTCGCCGGCGATCAGGCGGCTGTATTCGCAGATGCGCTGCAGGTGGTCGCCGGTATGGTGGTCGCGGTATTCGGCCAGCCGCGCCAGGGCGCGCATGGCCGAGGAGACGGTCTTCTGCTGGAGGAGGGCGGCGCTGATCAGTTTGTCGTTGAGGAATTCCTGCATCTTGAGCGATTCGCGCAGGTCGTCGGTGGCCCGCACGTACTCGCTCACGTCGAAGAGCGTGCCCACGATCAGGTCCTCCATGCGGACGGCGGTCAGACTCAAGGTGACGCACTCGCCCGTGGCGTCGGTGAGGGCCAGCCGTTTGCCGCGCAGACCATCCTGACGTTCCATCCGCTGCCTGAGTTCTTCCCGCGAAAACAGGTTTTGAAATATATCGCAGCGCGCCACGAACTCGTCGGCGTTCGCGAATTTCAGTTTGACCAGCAGGCTTTGATTGACGGAAAGCAATTCGCCTTCCAGGGTGAGCACGAACATGGGGATATTCATCCGGTTGATGAACGACGCGGCCGACACCGACCGGCCTTGATCGGCGCGGTCGCCCGGGACGGTCGTTCGGTCGTCCGGCGCGGCGCGCAGCAGACGCCCGATCAGAAGCATGTCCCTGAATTTATCCGCCACCAGCCGGAGCTCCGTGCGCCGTACCTCAAAATAACGGCGGGCGCGGGTGGTAAAAATGAACAGGGCGCCCAGTACGTTCCCGGACAGGTCGCCCAGAGGCACAAACACGAACTCACGCGACCCGTTCATGACGGGCGCCAGGGCCGCCTCGCCGGCGGCGGCACGCTTCACCACCCCGGCCTCGACGGGCAGCGAGGCGATATAGTCGCGAAGCAATCCGAAAGACAGGTCGGGACGTCCCCGTCGGGCCGCATTGTACAGCAACGAGGCGTCGCAATCCACGACTAAAACGTCGTCCAGGGCTTCCGCCTCCAGAAACCATTCCTCCAGGGCGGTTATTCTATTCTCCACCACGGGCATTGTCTCAAGACGCGTAACAATATCGCTTAATGCATCCAAAAAGTATGAGGCGCGCATAGCTATACTAAAAGTATCGTGAAAAAAATCGCACTGTCAAACTATTTTTTAGCGTGCTGTGCCGCCGGGCCGGATACGGTCTTGTTCGCGGCCATGGCTCATGCTACCATGGGGACAGAATGAAAAAAACACCCTGGAAAGAACGGGTCCGCCGGTTGAAAACCGACGTCAAGGCCCTGGCCCTGGCCCTGAAACACCCGCACCTGCCCTGGGCCGCGCGGCTGGTGGTGCTGGTCGCGGTGGGATACGCCCTCAGCCCCATCGATCTCATCCCGGATTTCATTCCCGGGCTGGGACTCCTGGACGACCTGATCATCCTGCCGCTCTTGATCCTACTGGCCGTGAAGCTGACACCCCCGGGCCTGCTGGACGAATGCCGCCGGCTGGCGGCCACCCAACCGGTTGACAGCCGGGCCAAGTGGGGAATGATGGTGTTCATCCTTCTGGTATGGGGGATATTGCTGGGCGCTGCCGGCCTCTGGATCGCCCGGTTGTGGGGCGCACCAATATGACGCCCCCGCTCTTCTGGCGGCCATTCTCTCCGTGCCTCGATCACGTCCGGTCCGCCCGCTTCTTGTGGAATGGCCGCCTACGTGCTATAGCTATAAGACGTGATTTCCCGAAGGGAATCGTGGTTTCTCAAGGAGGAAAAGTATGAAAAAACGCGCGTTCCGGATCGCCGTAACAGCGTTGGCATTATCCGCCTTCTTCTCGTGCGGCACGCAGCAGACCGTGGTTCAGGTGCCGGAAACGGTGAATCTGCCCCAACGAATGAAGATCGTGGCCCAATCCTGCGACGCCAATGTCATGTATCAGACGGTCATCGACCTGGAGAACAATGAAGTCGTGGTCCTCATTTACAACGAACTCAACCTGATGAACGTCATCCGCACGGGCATCCAGGCCGATCCCGACAAACAGAGCCGTCTGGACGGCAGGGACGCCCCGGCCCTGACGCGGGCCCGGACCCGGAAAGGCCGGCGTTCCCCGGCCCTGCCCTAGGAGCCTGTCGGGCTT
>CAYQRT010000168.1:0-3645 GCA_964419695.1 uncultured Spirochaetaceae bacterium
TCTTCCACTTCCTTTATGCCCGCGCTTTTCACTTTTCGTTCCAGAGAGTCGTCGTACGGCGCCTCCTCATACGCCACGGGGAATAAGCTTTTACTCAGACATCCCCAGAGGGCAAAGGGGATGACTCCCCGGATCTCGCCCACCAGGAATACATTGTTTTCATAGGATGATCCCGTCTCCCACATGACCTGCAGAATGTCGGCCGTATACTTTCCCTCGGCCTGGTATTGTTCCAACTCACCCCAATGCGGCACATATTTGGTCATGAGCCACAACCGTTCGAGGCGCACCCAGCGCGGATTGTTCTTGCGATCGTAGACCACAAACTGCTCCCGGACCAGGTCGCGGTAGCGCCGCTGTACCTTGGCGGGAGCGATGGCTTTTATCACGCCGCCTTCGTTGACCGGTCCCGCGGCGCCCGAGGCGATCGGCGCACCCTGTCCCAGCGCCGGGTCGTAGCCTTTGGCAAAGACGATGTACTTCCCGTCCAGGACAAAGAATAAACGACCGTTATGGGTCATGTCCGCAATGCTGCTTGCGGGAGTCATCACCTTGGAGTTGAGCATTTCCTCGCGTGTGATGACCAGGCGGCCGCCCGAGGGTTGCAGCACCATGATTTTGGCGCCCCGGTCCTTGTATATCCCGGATTCCCACGTCTGGACGAAGGTGGCGGTCCAGGCGTCATCACTCCGTTTCAGCGCCAGGTTATCCACCGTTACCGCGAACCGGCTGCCGAACATTTTTTTCCTGTCGGCCAGCCATGCACGGTATTGGAAGCGGGATTCCTTGGTGCCCGACCGCTTAACGCCCTCGAATGAATCGTGGTACAGGGAGGCATAGCGGTCGAAATCGCCTTTGTTCTGCGCCTCGCTCCAGGAAATGATGAGGGCTTCGGCTTCCTTTTGCGGCGGGAGGACGCCGCCGACCGGTTCGGCCGCGATTGAGCCCCCGACGGAGAAAAGAACGACGGTCAATGCCAGGCACCGCCCCCATGGTGAAATGGTCATGGTACTCCCCCGGAAAAAAGTTGTTTCACTTGATATATGTATAACGCAATAAGCGGCGTATTACCAGGTAGGTGGCCCGCCGCCGCTCTTCCCAGAGCGAATGCTTCATGCTATCGTTTTAGCCAGGTATGGGACAGAGGATTTCCAAAGAGAATTGGTTGCATTGGGCCATGGCGGCCGCCGGGATCGCGGTGTTGGGCGGATTGATCGTGCTCTTCGTGCTGGCGCTGGTTCCGCGGGCGGAAGAGAAACCGGCCGACTATCTTTCCTATTCATTCGAGGGACTGGACCGGGTACCGGAAGATCAAATCCTCTATAGAGAGGACCCGGCCGTGCCCGTGCCGGCGGGGAGGGATGAACTTACCGGTCTCTGCCTCCTGCCCGGGGGCGGGTTCGCCGTAAGCGGCGGGACGACGGTGTTTATATTCAGTCCGGCCCACGCGTTGGCGCGTCGGATCGAGACGGAGCGGGCCGTCTTCGCCCTGGGCGCGGCCCGGGAGCCGGCCGGTACCGTTCTCTATTGCGGTGGGGCCGATCGCATTACCCTGTATGCCATTGACGGCCGACGGCTGGATCATTGGGCGTCACTGGGTGAACTGGCCCGGCTCACGTCATTGTCCGTCACCCGGCGCTTTGTGTACGCGGCGGACGCCGGTAATAAATCGATAGCCGTCTTCGACCACCTGGGCGCCATGAAGCGATTGGTGACCTTGCGGACCGGGGACGGAAGCGGATTTCTTGTTCCCGGGCTCTGCTTTGACGTGGCCGCCGATCAAGACGACCGGTTGTGGGCGGTGGACCCCGGCCGGCACCGGGTGGTGGAACTCTCCGCCGGGGGAGACATCCTTTCCTCCTGGGGCAAAGCCGCCCCGACCCTGGAGGGATTCTCCGGATGCTGCAATCCGGCCCACATTGCCCTCCTGCCCGGCGGCCGGTTCGCGGCCCAGGAGAAGGGATTGCTGCGTATCAAGCTCTATGACGGAAGGGGACGCTTGTTGGGGTTCGTGGCCGGACCGCGCAGTTTCCATCCCTCGCAGACGCTCCTGGATGTGGCGGCGGCTCCTGACGGACGCGTGTACGTGGCGGATCCGTACCGGAAGGCGGTGAGGATATTCTCACCCCGGGGGGGCGCATAATGGGGCGCCGATTCGGCCCGGCCGTGCCGCCCGGTCCCGCCTCCTCCCGCCGGGAGTTTCTCAAGACCGCGGTCCGGCTCGGTCTGGGAGGCGCGCTTGGCTTGCTCGGGTTCCTGCTCCTGGGCGGAAAGAATCGCGCTCCGGGAGCGGCGCGGTGTACCGCCGATTATTACTGCCGCGCCTGTGTCCGCTCCTCCGCCTGTCCCCTGCCGCAGGCCCTGTCTTTCCGGAAGAAGTTCGGGGGGTAGGGAAGGATGGCGCGCGAAAAAAAAAGCAAGAAAAAAACGATGACCCGCCGCGCCTTTCTCAAGGCCGGAACCGGGGCCGGCCTGGCCCTGGGAGTGATGGGAGTGACCGGCGGCGCTTTGGCGGGCGCGCGGCCGTCCCCTCTGCGCTGGCAGCTGGACCCGGACAAGTGCATCCAGTGCGGGCGCTGCGCGGTCAACTGCGTGCTCCTGCCTTCGGCGGTCAAGTGCGTGCATGCCTTCGAGATCTGCGGCTACTGCGACCTCTGTTCGGGGTATCTCAAGCCCAATGCCCTGGCGCTGGACACGGGGGCGGAGAACCGGTTGTGTCCGGTGAACGCCATCACGCGCACCTACGTGGAGGATCCGTACTTCCAGTATACGATCAACACCGACCTGTGCATCGGCTGCGGCAAGTGCGTCAAGGGCTGTCAAAGTTTCGGCAACGGATCGCTCTTCCTGCAGGCCATGCACGACCGCTGCGTCAACTGCAACGACTGTGCCATCGCCCGCGCCTGCCCGGCCCGGGCCTGGACCAGGCTGCCCGCCCACGCGCCGTATCTCCTGAAAGGCCGACAGCGCGGGGGGCCTCAATAGTGCCTGGTACCGTAATTGTGGAAGTCTGGTAAGGGGACCGCTCAGGGCGCGAAGAGCACGAAGAAGGAAAGGAAGAAATAGAGAAGATCAAATGAAAAAGCCGGTTTCTGTACAATATAAAAATCTTCTCTCCTCCTTCCTTCCTCTTCGCGCCCTGCGCGGTCCCTCCACCAGGTATAGAGTAACCAGGCGGCCGAAGGCCGTGGCAATGGGCCTCCTCCTGCTGGTAATCGGCATTGCCGGCCTTCAGGCACAGGATCGTTTCCCCCGGCCCGAGTTCAAGTCCGATTACACCATTCCCACGTGGCAGGTGCCGGACGCGCCCGGTTCCGTGTACGAGTACGTGGACCTGGTCGTGCTGGCCGCGGCCGTCGCGGTGATGACCGCGCTGGTGCTCAAAGTCCGTTCCCGTAATGCGGTGTTCGTCGTGACCCTGGCCAGCCTGGTGTATTTCGGTTTTGTGCGCCAGGGGTGCATCTGCCCGGTGGGGTCGGTCCAGAACGTGGTGTTGGCCCTGGCCGATCCCACGTACGCGGTGCCGCTGTCCGTGGCCGGTTTTTTCCTTCTTCCGCTCATGGCCGCGCTCCTCTTCGGCCGGACCTTCTGCGCCGGGGTCTGTCCCCTGGGCGCCATCCAGGACCTGGTGGTGCTCAAACCAGT
>CAYQRT010000168.1:3745-6768 GCA_964419695.1 uncultured Spirochaetaceae bacterium
TTCATCATCTGCCGCTTTGATCCGTTCGTGGAGATCTTCCGCCTGGGCAGCCGTCTGGAGGCGTTCGCCGGGGCCGCGGCGCTGCTGGGCATCGGCGTGTTCGTGGCCCGTCCCTACTGCCGCTTTCTCTGCCCCTACGGCGCCCTGCTTTCCGTGCTCTCCCGTTTTTCCTGGAAGCACGCGGTCATCTCCCCGACCGAGTGCGTGGACTGTCGTCTCTGCGAGACGGCCTGTCCCTTCGACGCCATCCTGCCCGCGGCGCCCGAAAACGGCGGCCAGGGGCGGCGCGGGAACACCCGGCGCCTGGCCGTTTCCCTGGCCTTCATCCCGGTGTTTCTCGCCGCGGGCGGCCTGGGAGGCAAGGCGCTGGAGGGTCTGTTCGTGAAGCTGTCGCCGGACGCGGCGCTGGAAGAAACTCTCCGGCGGGAAACGGCGGCCGGCACCGCGGATACCACCGAGGAATCCCGGCTCTTCCGGGAGTCGGGGCGGACGTTGACGGCCTTGGCCGCGCGGGCGGACAGGACCAGGGCGGTTTTGTCCGTGGGAAGCGTTCTTTTCGGCGCGTTTATGGGACTGGTCATTGCCCTGAAAATAGTCGGGTTGGCCGTTCCGCCCGTGAACACCGGGTATACGCCCGATCGCTCGGCCTGCCTTTCCTGCGCCCGCTGCTTCAAGGCCTGCCCCGAGGAACACGTGCGCCTCAAGGCGCGGCGCGCCGCCGGGAGGAACGCATGAAGATTTCACGGGAGAATTGGGCAATCTTCATACGGCGCTCACTCACGGGCCTGGCCGTGACTTCGCTGGGATTCGCCGCCCTGATGGGCGTGCTGGTGGTGGCCGCCTGGCTGCAGCTCAAGCTGAACGATCCGCTGGCCAATCCCGCGCTGACCACGCTCTACGGACGCCTGCGCAATGATCCCGAAGATGAAAACCTGAAGGAAGATATACGCGCCCTGGACCTGTTGGCGCGGCGCGCCTATTTTTCCAACCGCGGCCAGATCACCGCGGGCGGGCTGCTTATTCTGGCGGGCACGGCCTCCGGGACCCTGGCCCTGGCCGCGCGGGAGATACTGAACAAGAAACTTCCCGCCTCACCCCGGGGCCGGCCCACGCCGCGGCCTCAGCCGGGCCGGCTTCTGGCCAGGCGTATCATGTTCGGGACGGGGGGCGCCCTGCTGGCCGGCGCGCTGGTGGTGGCCTTCGTGGTCCTGCCCCTGGAGGCGGGCTGGGGACCGCCGTCGGCGGACGCGCCGCCGGTGGATACGGCGCAAACGGACGCTGCGTCCGCGGGCGTCCGGGCGGAGGCAAACGAATCATTATCCCCCTGGCCGGGATTCCGGGGACCCGGTGGATCGGCCGCGGCGGCAGCCGGGGACTGGCCGCAAGCCTGGGACGGAAAAGGCGGAGCGGGCGTTCTCTGGAAGGCGCCGCTGCCTTTACGCGGCAGTAATTCTCCGGTGGTGGCGGGCGGTAAGGTGTTTCTCTCCGGCGCGGACAGAAAGGGCGCGGAGATTCGGGGCTATGACGCGGGCGACGGACGGGTACTGTTCACGACCGCCATCGCTTTCGGTCCCGCCGCGGCCGGGCTCAAACTGGACGAACAGAACGTGGGGTTCGCGGCCTCCACCCTGGCCGCGGACGGGGAACATCTGGTGGCGGTGTTCGCCACGGGCGAAGTGGTCTGCCTGGACCACGCGGGCGTGGTGCTTTGGCGCCAGGAACTGGGCGTACCCGAACTCAACTACGGATATTCGTCGTCCCCCCTCATCCGGAACGGGACCCTGTACATCCAGTTCGACCATAACAAGGGGGCGCGTTTCATCGCCCTGGATCCGGCCAGCGGAGAACTGCGCTGGGAGAAAAAGCGGGACGTCTACTCCTCCTGGGCTTCGCCCATCGCGGCCGTGGTTCGCGGCCGTCCGGCCCTGGTGCTTTCGTCCAACCCCTTTACCATGGCCTATGACGCCGAGTCCGGAGAGGAACTTTGGAGCGTGGAACTCCTGACCGGCGAGATCGGCGCCTCACCGGCGTACGCCGGCGGCCTGGTGTTCGTGGGTAATGATCCCGGGCTGATGGCCGGACTGAAGGCGGACGACGGATCCACGGTGTGGGAGTACTACGACGATCTCCCGAGCGTGGCCAGCCCGGTGGCCACGGCGGGCCTGCTCATCATGAGCTCCAGCGCGGGTACCATTACCTGCCTGGACGCGGCCACGGGCGAGATGCTCTGGAAGCACGAGTTTACGGACGGCTTTTACGCTTCCCCGGTCGCGGCCGGCGGCCGCGTGTACCTGACCGACCGGGAGGGCGTGACGCATATCGTGCGCGCGGATAGAAAGTACGTTCATGTGGGAGACGCGTCCCTGGGTGAACCGGTGGACGCCACGCCTGCTTTGGCAGACGGCCTTATCTATATCAGGGGAAGAGAGCATTTGTATTGCGTCGGCTCGCGGTGAACGTCGCGCGTGCTACACGTTGAAGCGGAAATTAATAATATCGCCGTCTTTAACTTCGTATTCTTTGCCTTCCAGCCGGTATTTGCCGGCCTTCTTGCACTCGGCCTCGCTCCCGCAGGCCCGGAAATCGTCAAAGCCCACCACCTCGGCGCGGATGAACCCCTTTTCAATGTCGGTGTGGATCTTGCCGGCCGCGTGCACGGCCGGGGTGCCCCGCGGAACGGGCCAGGCGCGCACTTCGTCCTCGCCCGCGGTGAGAAAAGAGATGAGTCCCAGGCCGTCGTAGATGTTCCTCACAAAGCGGCGGCTGGCCGCCTCGGTCAGGCCGAACTCCCGGAGGAAAGCCGCCTGTTCGGCCTCAGGAATTTTGGTAAGTTCGTTTTCCAGGGTGGCGGAAAGCGGGAAGCAGTTGAGGCCGTCGGTCTCCAGCAGTGTGTTCAGGTCGCCCGGCAGGTCGTCTTCTCCCTCCGGCTGGTTGACGAGCACGGTCGGTTTTTTCAGGGTGAGAAAATTATAGTTGACAATGCGTTCCAGTTCTTCATCCGTCAGGTCGCCCTCCCGGGGCAG
>CAYQRT010000169.1:0-6754 GCA_964419695.1 uncultured Spirochaetaceae bacterium
TAAGGTGCTTTAAAAAAAACCCCTCTGACTTCGTTTTTTTAAAAGACCCGGGAAACAGCGCACTCAACTCCGACAATACGCGGATGAAAGCCCAACGCGCCTTAGGGGCGGTCTCCATCTGAAATCCCCGTAGAAGCGCGGGCACCAGGGCGGCGTCCTTCTTCCGCCCCAACGCGAAAGCCGCCTGTGCCCTCAGAGCTGTATTTTTATCGCCCAGCATTTTCTCCCAGAAAGGGGTTTCAATCAGGCGGAGGACCTCCGGATTCTGCGAGTCGAGCGCGTTGGCGGCGCCCCTCCTCGTTCTCTCGTCCCAGGGAGTCTGCGCCAGCCGGCGTAATACCTGCGCCGTGTCCGGCAGCCAATGCCCGAGCACGTGCCAGGCCAGGTCACTGCGGACCGCGGCGGGGGTCCGGACGGCCAGAGCGTACCGTTCAACCAGCTCCAGACCGGTACGGTCACCCGAACGCAACAGGGGGTGGGCCAGGGCCATGAGCAATTCCCCGTCGGAAAAAGACAGGGATCCGGAAATCTCCGCCTGCTTGAGTATCTGCCGCAGGTGTTCGAGAAAAAAGCTTGCGGCTTCCTCTCCCGCGACAGCGGCCAATACCCCGACGGCCGCCGCTTTCACGCCCGCTTCTCCGTTTTGATTGATCACGTTTTTTAAAAAGGGAACGGCCGCCGCGTTGCCCGTAAAAGACATTGCAGCAAGAGCCGCCTTGCGCCTTCGCGGCTCCAGCGCCGCGTATATTCGTTCCAGTTTCGCCTGATACCGTTTCAGGGCGCGGGGTGATTTTTTGAACCGCTGAACGGCAGCGACAAGCAGGGGAATATCCTCCCCGCCGTGACGGGCGAACCATTCGACCGGTTCCTCCATGACGGCCTTCTCCAACAGCCAGACCAGCGTGTCGCCGATGTCCTCCAGGGAGTCGACCGGTCGATAGAGCCCCCGCGCGCCCTTCCGGATCACGGACACAACGGGTTCACCGGAGGACGTCCCCTCCCCACCCAGGCCGATGATTTCCTCCGTCCCGTCGCCGTCGAAATCGTAATGCAAGTAGGCGATTCCGAAATCACGTCCCCACACCTGGTCATGTAATGAGCCGTCGCGGACCGTGTACACGGATACTTCCGAACGCCGCATGTCGTTGGTGCTGCCCACGGCCACGATCTCATTGACCCCGTCATCGTCCAGGTCGGTGATCTCCATATACGCGTCCTCAAACGGATAGGCCTTTATTTCCACGGCCCGGACTCCGTCTCCGTCATACGCCAGGAAACCGCAGGCACTGTGTCCTTCCCCCACGTGCCGTGAGCCGAAGGCGACGCCCTCGGTGGAGGCAGCATCACCATCCAGTTCGGCGGGATAGAGCACCACGGGAAACTTGAGGAATCCTACATCATGATAGAGTAGATATTCATTCATATCACCAAGCAGCTTTTCAGCCGTCGGGGAGATCTTATCACCGGGTGAGACCGCATCCTTAATAAAGGGCCGGCCGTCGAACCGGGAGATTCGCTTTCCCCTGGCACCCTTTCCTTTTAAGTAAGCCGCGACCTCGACCCCGTTGGTCGCTTTCTCCGCCAGAACAAGCGGCGTGTTCCCGTTGATGTCCACGGGATTGACGCCCGCGCCGGCCGTCACCAACGTCTTTTCGATATCCGCGTGAGCGTACCGGCACGCCAGGTGCAGGGGGGTGGTGCCCCAGATGTTGCGCGCATTGGGCCGGGCGCCCGACGCCAGCAGCAGCTTTACCACCGGCAGCGATCCCGCGTCCACCGCACGGTGCAGGGGCGAGCTCCCCTCTTCGTCCGCGCAGTTGACGTCCGTTCCGGATTGCAATTCCCGGGCGACGCCTTCCAGCGAACGATCGCGGATGGCCCGGAAGAGCTCCCGGGGGCCGGCGAATAAAGCGGAGGGAAGGCAAAGAAACATGCATGACAAGATTATCCGGATATACACTTTCCCCATGTTTCCTCCAAAGCGTCACTCCGGGTTGAACGCGTGTCAATGCGGACCCGACCAATGGCAGCCCGTCGGTATGTGAACCCGCATACCTGTTGCTGGCTGAATTGTATTATCTCACAAGGAAAATAGAACATCGCCCCATGAGACACATTCAATCTTGCCATGCCGGGCACCTCATGGTAGCATACCATAACTTTCAGGAAGAGGCGATTGGATGAAAAGTCATATATCCGGATTGATATTCATTCCAATTCCGGTGTTTATTATCGCGCTTGCCACCGCCTGTTTGACCAACGCCGTACCGGACCCTTCTTCGGGAAAAACGATGATCTTCGCCGTCGAATGCGCGGCCGTCCCGGTCATCGACGGGCGGGGTGACGATCCCTGCTGGCGGGACGCATCCTGGCATCCCATCGACCAGGTCTGGATTCCCTGGGGCGGCGCTCTGGCCCCGGACGACTACAGCGGCCGCTTTAAGATCACCTGGTCCTCCGCCACCGACCGGATTTACTTCCTGGTGGAGATCACGGACGACGTGCTGGTGGACGGGTACGTCTATCCCCTGCCCCAATACCACAACTGGGACGTGCTGGAAATTTTCTTTGATGAAGACGCCTCGGGCGGCGACCATACGCTCAACCAGAACGCCTTCGCCTACCACATCACCGCGGGTAACGACAAGGATGAATTCCAGGCCATGGACCTGGGGCCGGACTGGAGGGTCATGAACTATTCGGACCACCTGGAATGCCGGATTGAAGAATCCTCGCCGGACCGTTATCTCTGGGAAATCGGGATGATCGTCTATAACGACCGCTACCGGCCCGGACGCAGCGACAACACCGCCGTGCAGCTGGAAGCCGGCAAGGTGTGCGGATTATCGCTGGCCTACTGCGACAATGACAACCCGGACGAAGATCCCAAGACACGCGATAATTTCATCGGATCGGTCTGGGTTCCGCAGGCACATTTTAATGATCATTGGCAGAACGCCGACTGGTTCGGCAGGATTACATTGACGCGCCTGAGTGACTGACCGGGCGCCTGCGCAACGCATGATTTTCCCGTAATTTCCGCTGTATTCATTATGCTGCAAACCATGGGCTATTGAGTATATAAAGAAATGTAGTATATTTTCAGGTAAGCCGGGTCCGTATTCCGATCCTGACTTTCGTTCGAATGGGGAAGCGTCAATCCGCCTCCCGCCAAAAAACATCAAGGCCAAGAGGAAGAATGGGTTTCGACGAAAACAACAATTCCACGCTCGAAGACTGGTACACACGGGACAGCCTCCGGGCGGTGGAAGCCAAATTCGAGGCGCAACGGATCGCATTCGCGCCCCTGGCTTTCCAGGCCGCGCGCTGCCTGCGCGACCTGGGATTGCTCGCCGCCGTGGACGCGGCCGGCAAGCGCGGCGTCACCAGGGAAGAGTTGGTCAAGGCAACCAACATCACCGAATACGCGGCCGGCGTCCTGCTTGAAATGGGCTTGAGCATGAACCTGCTCAAGCTGACGGCGGAGAGTCGCCCTCCCCGTTTTGTACTGGCCAAGACGGGTTGGTTCATCCTCCATGACGCCATGACCCGCGCCAATATGGATTTCGTGCACGATGTCTGTTACGCGGGCGCGTTCCATCTCAAGGAAGCGCTCACACAGGGCGCCCCCGCCGGTCTCAAGGTGTTCGGCTCCTGGAAAACCATCTATCAGGCCCTTTCTTCCCTTCCCGCGGAGGTCAAGCAAAGCTGGTTCGCCTTTGACCACTATTATTCCGACGGCGCCTTTCCCGAGGCCCTCAAAGTCGTGTTCCTTGACCCGAAAAAACACCTGATGGACATCGGGGGTAATACGGCCAAATGGGCGCTGGCGTGTTATGCGTTCGATCCGGACGTTCGCGTCACCATCGTCGACCTGCCCGGACAGGCGGAGATGGCCAGGAGCACCGTGTCCCGGGCGGGGGCGGACAACCGTGTCTCCGTTCATGAAGCGGACGTCCTGGACCCCGCCTCCCGACTGCCGGAAGGCGCCGATGCGGTCTGGATGAGCCAGTTCCTTGACTGCTTCTCCCTGGAAGAGGTGACCGCCATTCTGTCCAAAGTGGCCGGCGCGGTGGATGACGCGTGCGACGTCTTTGTCATGGAACCATTATGGGACAGGCAGCGCTATCATGCGGCCGCCTACGCTCTCCACGCCACCTCGCTCTACTTCACCGTGATGGCCAACGGCAACAGCAAGATGTACCGGACCGCCGAATTAACGGAGGCGGTGACGCGGGCCGGCTTCACGCTGCAAAACGAGTACCACGGTATCGGCCCGAACGACTATTCCATTCTCCGTTTCAGGAAAAAGCAATGAACTCCTATTCGGTATTTTTGAAAGGGTGGAGTGCCTGGGCCCCCGGCCTGGAAACCATCGAGACGCAGAGGGAGTGGGCGGCCGGCCGGGCGACCATCCGTCATACCGCGGATGCGCCTCCCCTGTCCTTCCTGCCCATGCTTTTCCGCCGCCGGCTGAGCCAGTTGAGCAAGATGGTGTTGCAGGTGGGACACGCGCTGGCGGGTGATGGCGGCAATCCGCCCGTGGTCTTCGCCTCCCGGTTCGGTGAGGTCAACAAACAATACCAGATCACCGACACTCTCATTGCATCGGGCGAGGTGCGTCCCGGCGTGTTCAGCCTGTCCGTGTTCAACGCCCCGGTCTTCCTGCTTTCCATTGCCGAACACATCCATGCCGCGGGCAACGCGCTGTACGCGCGAGACCAGGACACGGTGGTGGCCCTGGTGGAGGCGCTGGGGATCCTGCTCCAGCCGGAATCCCGCGACTGCCTGGTGCTTTTCGGCGATGAATACCTGCCGGCCCCATACCGGACGTTGTTTGCTGACGTGCCCGAACCGTACGCGTTCGGGATGCTTTTATCACGTGAAAGCGCCGCCGGATGCAGGCACCTGGCAATCGACCTGAAAGATCAGCCCGGACCGGACCAGCCGGAGCACCCCCTCACCCTTCTCCGCTGGCTTTTATCCGAGAAGACTGCGCCGCTCTTCCTCCCCGGACCGGGCACGAGCCTGCGGGTGCGGAGAACCCCATGAGCGCGCTGTGGAGAAAACTGCGCATGGTCCTGCACGTCCTGGCCAAGCTCATCGCTTTTGGCGGTTTCGGCGTGGGCAGTCTGGTGTACGCCGGCTTCATCTTCCCCGCCATCCAGATCTTTCACCGGCACGATGAAAAAGCGCGCCGGGCCATGCGCCGTTCCATCCGGACGGTCTATACCTTCTTTGTGGACCTTATGAAAACCCTGCGCCTGATCACCGTGGACGTGAGCAATCCGGAACAGCTTAAGGATGCCACGCGCCTGGTAATCTGTGCCAACCACCCCACCCTGATCGACGTGGTCATTCTTTTCAGCCTGGTTCCGCAGGCCGACTGCGTGGTCAAGGCCAGTCTCTGGCGCAATATCTTCATGAAGGGTATTGTACGCCAACTCTATATCGACAATTCCCTGGACGCCGGCCACCTGCTGGCCGCGGCCCGGCGCTCGCTGGACGCGGGAAACAATCTGATCATCTTTCCGGAAGGCACCAGAAGCTCCAGCCGAAAAGACGTCCGTCTCAGACGGAGTGCGGCCCAGATAGCGGTGCGCACCGACACCCCGATCCTGCCGGTACGGATCGTGGCTGAAACGCCGGTGGGGTTGCGTAAGGGGGACACCCTCTTTTCATCGCCCGCCTCGGGAATAGTTAGATTCCACATCCACCCCAAACCCCTGCTGCATCCGGCCGGATATTCCCACCGGGAAACCCCGCTGGCCGCCCGAATATTGACCAATGAGTTGAAAGCCATTATAATCCCCAAACCACAATGAGGAATCCGTGAATCAGGAACTTGAACAAGAACTAAAAATACTTATAATAGAAGCACTCGCGCTGGAAGATGTATCCACCGCTGACATTGTCAGCGAAGCCCCCTTGTTCGGCGAAGGCGGCCTGGGTCTGGACTCTATTGACGCCCTTGAGCTGGGTATCGCCATCAAAAAGAATTACAATATTACCTTGTCGGCCGAAGACAAGGAGAATCAGAAGCACTTTTACTCGGTACGGACCCTCGCGGATTTCATCACACAGGCCCGATAATACTTTTCCGGAGTTTTCGCATTATGATGACACATGAAGATATTTTCAGCCTCGTCGCATCCACCCTCAACGGGACATTCGGCGTACCCATGAACTCGATCACCAGGGAGACCAAGCTCTTCGAAGACCTGGATCTGGACAGCATCGATGCGGTCGATCTGATCGTCAAGCTTCAGAATTATACCGATAAAAAAATCGATCCGGAAGTCTTCAAAAAGGTGCGAACGGTTGGGGACATCGTGGACGCCATTCATACCCTGGTGAGCGGGGCCGACGGACAGAATGCGTGAAACGCTTTTTCAAGATACTGCTGATCGTTTTCTCGATTTTGTACCCCTTTTTCATTCTGGCGGGTTTTCTCTGGCTTAAGGCCAGCCCACGGGTCATGGCCATGGGCCTGGTGGCCCTGGGCGCGGTGTATTTTCTCGCCAATTCCGGAGACGCCAGGCAGCGAGGGTTTACCGGCGCCCGTTTCTGGATCATGCTCGGGGCGGTGGTGATTATCGCGGCCGCGGCCATCATCACGGAGAACGCGGGACTGCTCAAGGTGTACCCGGTGTTCGTGAACCTCCTGCTGCTGGGATCGTTCGGCTATACGCTTTTCCACGGACCCACAATGATTTACCGGTTCGCCACGCCGCGTGATAAATCAATGGACACA
>CAYQRT010000170.1:0-619 GCA_964419695.1 uncultured Spirochaetaceae bacterium
ACATCCCCTTATCGTCGCTGGCCTGCCCGTGAGCATGCCGCTGCCCGCCGGTCCCTCGAGGTTTTCCACCGTCATTGCGGGGCACGGTACCTCAGGGATGCAGCGGTACCAGCAAGCTCTACCGCACGATCGCCATCCAAAAAACCCGTGATCCGGAAGGCTTTCGGTGCCATGATGAAAAGGGGGAAATCAATGAACGCAGCGCCCGGTATAAGGCCCCACCGCCTGATCCTTGTCTGTCTCATGGCCGCGCTGGCGACGGCCGTGCACGCGGCCGATACCGCCGTGCTGAAAAAGACGGTGTTCTCCCCGGACGATCCCCGCACCACGCTCCTGGTTGTGAAGGAACGTGGGTATTACAGCGTGCGCGCCCAAAGCAAAACCGGTACGGCCATCGAGATGGTGGACCGCATGGCCGGTATCATCGGCACGGTCACGGGCGCGCCGGGCGAACGCGACGGGCGCCTCGACCTTTTGCTCGACCCGGGCGAATACCGCGTCAACCTCATGCCCGACCGGAAAGCGCAGACCCCGACGGAGCTTTCGGTTGAGCGTTTCCGGGAGGTCAATCCCGGCGCGGGCCTGGCCGATCTCCCCTTCCTCTATGACGATGACTTCA
>CAYQRT010000170.1:629-6743 GCA_964419695.1 uncultured Spirochaetaceae bacterium
TGCTGTCGGCGTGTGCGCAGCATTGCGGCGAGATGACTTCATTACCTCCACCTTGAACGACCTGGAAACCCGGTCCTGGTGGATCTACCTGCCCGAACGCGCCGAGGTGCGTGTCGAAGCGGCCGGCCGCACGCTGTTTTCCTGCGTGCTCTGGCAGAACGGCCAGTGGCTCATGCCCATCAAGGCCACCACCGACGTGCGGGAACCGGTCGAGGGCCGCCCGCTTTTTACCGCGGAAATTCACCATGTGCTGGAACCCGGACATTATCTGTTGGTGTGCGCGGGCCGTTCCCCCCGCGTCTGGGCCAATGACAGCAAGGAAAACCCCTTTTATATCCGCCGCGGCGTGCGCTTTTTAGGCGCCAACGGCACCCAACATTTCACGATTTCACCCTTCGGCCGGGACGCCTATCTGGTGTCTGACGCGAATTATTTCGAATGCGCCCGCGACTCCATCCGGCCCACGCGCCTGGCCGTGGGCTCTTTTTCCGAAGGCCGCAGCCGCTACTCTGTCTCGCGCAGCGCGTCCATCACCAAGAAGTCCAAGGAGCCCTGGTGTTCGCTGTCCGACAGGTACGGTAACAAGAAATGGTTGATCCTGGAGGCCGCGCCCGGGGACGAACTGGAAGTCAGTTATTTTCACTCCGGGAACAGCCAACCCACTTTCCCCTATGAGAGCCGCGACCGCGCCAGCTACTGGGTGTCGCTCCTCTCCTCCATCCGCGGACGGAACCTCATCGACATGACGCCCATCGCCACCTACCAGAGCAACCGGCGCACCATACTCGTCAAGGAAAGCGCCGTGCGTCTGAACGGACGCCGGCCGTACATACGCCGTATCAACCTGCTGGGGTTCTCCAGCGTCTATCTCTACGTGGAGGAGGCCGGCACCTACCGCATCGCCGAGGCGGTGAGCGAGGACAAAACCGGCGCCCGGGCCGCGTACCGCTTTACCCTGATGGAAGACCAGTTCTCGGGCAAACGCGTCTCCGCCGAGTACCAGACCCCGGACAAGCCCTTTCATCTGGTACGGGGCCTGTACCTGCTCGGCATCCGGCCCTCCTCCATGGGTATTCTTCACCTGGCCTGCTATAAGGATTGGTCCCAGCGTCCCGACGCCCTGCTCAAACAGGACCCCCCGGAAGCGGTCCATTCCGTGACCTGGCCGGAGGTCGCTATCCCCAACCGGACCAGCGTCCGGCTCTCCCACAACCAAAGCCCCGGCTTCAACGCGGGCGTGGACATGCGCCGGCTGCCCCTCTCCCTCTCCGAACCGCTGTCCGCCTGGCTCATTCCCGGTCAGCAGGTGGACATCCGGGTGAAGGTGGAGGAGGAATCCGTGCTCTACCTGGACGGCAAGACGTTTACTCTCACGCTTTCCGGCCGGGCCCTCCAATCGGAAAGCGTGATCGGCCCGGGCACCCACACCCTGACGCTCAAGAACACCGGCACCGCGCTGGAGTATGCGACGCTCTACACCCGGGAACGGCGGAAGCTGGAACGCTTTCCCCGGCCGGTACTGGCCGATTTCGCCGCCACCTTTCCGGTATTCACCGCGGACAAACCATATTTCGCCGATTTCGACCGCACGGAAACCAAAAATATCCTCCTGCGCGTGACCGAACCCGCGCTCTACCGCATTGAAACGCAGGGCCGCCTGCGCATGACCTTGGCCGTGCGCACGCCGCTCGTGCCGGCCCTCTTTTCCGCAGCCGAAAACAGCGTGGGCCGCAACGCCCTGGTGGAGAGTTACCTGCGGCCCGGTGACTACCTGGTCTCGGTGAGCACCCGGGGGCAGAGCCGCGGGCGGGCGGGCGTGGCCCTGCGCAAGACCCCGCTCTCCGATCAGGGATCGCTGCCCCTGGACGTCCTGAGCCGGCAGACGGTGCCGGTCGACATCGGCCTGCGCTACCGGCTGGCCGTGGCCACGGCGGGCCGGTATTCAATCAACACCTACGGTCTGGGTGTAAGCTTTCCCTTCCGTCTGGAGGACGCGGCAGGTTTCCCGGTCACGTCCCCCGGCCGGACGGGCGTGGACCTCGAACTGGAACCGGGCGATTATTTCTACTATTCACTGCCCGTCTCCTTCGTGACCCGGCGCTTGACCCGCTTCTCTCACGCTTCTTCAGGCGGCCGGAGCCAGGTCGAGGGCAAACGAAACGAACTGCCCCTCAACACGCGTCTTTCCAATGTCTGGAAGGAGAATCCGGGACGGGCGCCCGACGTCTACCTCTTCAGCCTGCCCGCGCCGCTGGCCGTGACGGTCTCGCTTTCCACGGGCATGACCGGAGCGCTCCGAACGTCCCGGGGCGCCGCCGTTCACACCGTCACCGGAGACAAGACCCTGAACGTGGAACTCGAGACCGGGACCTATGAGCTGGCCGTGACGGCGCAGGAGGAACGCAACCTCTTCTCCTACTCCGTGTCGGTCTCCACCTCCATGCTGGCCGCCGGACTGCGCTACAACGCGGGTTCCTCCCGCAGCCAATGGACCGTGAGCGTGGCCGAGGACAAGGTCTACGACCTGTGGACGTTCGGCACCAACGATCTCAAGGCGTCGCTCTGGGACGCCGCGGGCACGCGGCTCATCGCCGAAAACGATGACATGGAGAACGACTGGAACTTCCGCATCACCCAGCGCTTGGCCGCCGGCCGCTACCTGCTGCGTGTCGAACCGGCGGGGTACGCCTCGGGTTCCACCGTCCTGTCCATGAACGCCAATGAAGAAAAAGCCCTGCCGGAACGAAAACCGCCCTTTGCCGTTGAGCAGACCCTGGGCCGCGAAATTCTCACCATCCCGGTTCGTCCCTCGGCCGAAGGCATTCTCATCGTCAAAACCGAAACCGGACGGGCGGTGCGCTTCGGGCTCTACCGTGACGACGCGCACCTGGCCGAGGGGGAAGACCTGATGGCCGTGCCCTTGGCCCGCGGCCGCCGGTATTCCCTGCACGTGTTCCAGCGCGATGACAATCCTCAAGCCGTCAAGGTCACGGTTTCACTGGCCGTTCCCGGCCGGGTCACGCTCGCGCCCCGGACGTTCTCCCTGAACTGCCCCTCCTCCCTTTTACTGGACAATCCGGCCGGACTCAGTTACCGCTTCAACGACCCGGACGACCTCCTTCTTTTTTCTCCCGATCTGGAGACACCCTGCCGGCCGGTGGCCGGGGCCTACGCAGCCACCACCGCCGGGCGCGGATTTCTGGTGACCAGGACGCTCTCCCCGGTGAAAAACATCCGGGTGGAACCGCTCTCCCTGACGCCCGACCGGGCCGAGACGGTATTTTTAGGCGATACGCCCCATTCTTTCCTCTGCCGCGCCGATCGAAACGCCCTGACCCTGGTCTCCGTGGAAACCCAGACCGCTCCGGCCGGACTCTCCCTGGAATCCCGCGGCGCTTATCGAGCGGATGCGTTCGATTTCCGGGGCATGGATTCCTCCCTTTCCCGCTCCTTCCTCCTCCTGCCCGAGGGCGGCGATTTTCAAGGCAAAGTCTGGTCCCTGCAGCAGGGAGCGGCGGCGGAGCGGGCCAACTTGCGGCTGGACCGCTACACCGCCCGGCGGGCGGTTCTGGGCAAGGGAGAAACCAGGACGTACACCCTGCCGCCCGGGGAGGGCCTGCGGGTGACCCTGCCCGGCGGACGGCAGTCGCTGCGCCTGTTTTTGGCGCGCGGCTGCCTGGCATCGGTCTGGGACAAGAACCACCCGGAAGGCACGGCCGTGGCGGACCTGGATAACCGGGACGTGCGTTTTGACGTGTCCGGCGGCGTGTTGGCCCTGGTCAACACGGGTTCCCGGGAGGCGCTGGCCTGGGTGGAATCCGGCGCGGCGGGCAGTACCGCGGTAGCCGCCATGAACGCCTCCGGTTTTGAGACGGTCTTTGCGGAAGCGGGCCGGTTGGTGCTGCGCGTTCCCGCGGGTAAATCCAAGACCGTGCTCTGTGTGGCGGGCCGGGGGTTCACGGCCCGCCTGCTGGCCGCCAATGGCAAGATCCACCGGCCGACGCCGGTAGCCGCGCACCCCCTCATCTCCGTGCTCCCGGCCGAGGCCGGGGATCTGGAAATTACGCATGACGAGGGATTCGCCGGCGTGTTCTTTGCGGCCGCGGGCCGGGAAGCGGACGCCTGGACGGGCCGCTCGTCCGCCTTCCGCAAGGCGCCCCTGACCGGGGAGACCGGATTGAAGGGCCTCAAGACCGTCTTTCCCTTCAACCTCCGGCGGGACGGATTCGTCAGTATTCTCTCCACGGCTCCCGGCCTGATCGCCCTTTCGGCCCGGGGCCGGGTGCTGGCAGTGAGCGCCGGCCCGGACGGCGCCGGACGGCGCATCATCCGCCGCCTGCCCCAGGGCTCGTATGAAATCGTCTCCCGCCCCCTTTCCGGCCAGGCCCAGGCCGGAGCCCTCACCCTCACCACCATCCCGTCCGTTGACATGGGAGCGGCCGACGGCACCCAACGCTATTTTATAGGCCGGGGCGAAATGCACGTTTTCCGGTTCCGGGTCACGGCGCCGGGCACGGTCGGCGTGGGTCTGGCCGTGGAAGACGACAGCCTGCGGGCCGAACTGTACGACGCCGACTCCCAACGGTTGGGAGAAGGCTCCCTGCTCTTCCGTCCCCTGGAAAAGGGCACGTATTACCTGGTGGTCTACGGCGCCGACCGGCCCGTCCAGTACGCGCCGCTCCTCTACGGCAATCAAGGCTCGGACGCGGGTGTCCCCCGGGAGATCATCGAACAGTACCGTCAAAAGGAAGGTGAATGATGAAACGGTTTTTCCTGCTTCCCCTTATCTTCATCCTGAGCGCGCCCGTATGGGCCGAAGGAACGCCCGAGGCGGGCCGGACCCACCAGCCTTCCAGCCCCGTCCTGGAGTCGGCGCTTAAGAAGGCGGAAGCCGTCATCATCCCCGACAAATTCCTGCGCGGCTACGATCCCGTCACCGTGTTCTACGCCCGGTCCGTAAAACCGGCGCAGACGACGCCGGGCGTCGTGTACGCCCCGCTCGACGAGCCCGGCGATCTGCTCTCCATAACGCCCCGGCCCGACGGCGAATACCGGTTTCTGGACGAACGCACGGTCCAGTTCCTGCCCGCCGTGCCCTGGCCCGCGCTCACGTCCTACACGGTGCGGGCCCGTTCGGTCACGCGCCGGCTGGTGACACTGATGGTGCCGCCCACGAACGTCTCGCCGTCCGCCGGGGCCCGCAACCTGGACGAGCTCAAGACCATCACCTTCACCTTTCCCAATGAAATCAACGTGGAGGAGCTGGCCGCCATGCTCTCCTTTGACGTGAAGCCTCTGCCCGGCGTGGGCGCCACGGAGACCACCCGGCTCACGGCCAACGATTTCACCATCAAGATGCTCGACAAGACGGACTCGGGCACGTCCAACCGCTACCGGCTCACCTTCCGCGCGCCCATCTCCTACGGCAAGCTCGTCACCTGCAGCCTGCGCCTGTCCCTGGACGACAACATCCCCGGCTCGCTTTCGGCCTATACGTTCGGCACCAAACCCGAGTTCCGCCTGGTCACCATGAACCCGGGCGGGTCCTGGCTGCCGGTGGCGGCCAACGGCTCGGTCTACAGCCGCGAACAGGCCGTGGACCTGGGCACGGGCCGCAACCCCATCGCCCTGGGCTTCACGGAGGACCTGTCGGCGCTGGGCGTGGCCACGGTGAAAAAACTGGTCCGCTTCGAACCGGCCGTGCGCGATCTCACCTACAACGTACGGGGCAGCCGGCTCTACCTCTACTTCAACACGGACAAGGAAACGCCCTATAAGATGCGCGTGGTCTACACGCCCATCACCAGCGCCTCGGGACGGAGGCTAACCCCCTTCGGCGAGACGTCGTTCTATTTTTATTCCCGCCAGCAGAGCGCCTACCTCCAGTGGAAAAACGGCCAGGCCATCGTGGAACGCTACGGCCCCCAACTCTTTCCCATGCAGGGCCGGGGCCTGTCGCGCGTGGACCTGCGCGTGTACAAGATCGACCCGGAGAACCGTAATTTCTGGCCCTTTACAAGCGACCCTTTGGCCGTGGACGAGGAATCGCGTCCGCCCATGCCCGGAGAAGAACCGGACTACGCGCAGAACCTGACCGCCCAGATCCGCCTCCTG
>CAYQRT010000171.1:0-6683 GCA_964419695.1 uncultured Spirochaetaceae bacterium
CGGAATCGCGGTTGATACCGTTCATAACGAAATCTACGTCGCTAATTCGGGCAATAATTCAATAACGGTCTATGCACGAACGGCCGTTAGCGACATTGCACCATTAAGGACTTTATCTGGTCCTTTGACGACGTTCGCCCAACCCATCAGCATTGCCTTAGACGCGACCAACGACGAATTGTTCGTGGTAAATTCAATTATCAATTTTTCCGTTACCGTTCACAACAGGACGGACGCAGGTGACACGGCGCCGAAACGAACAATTTCCGGAGCGGCCACCGGCCTCTCCCAGCCATACGGCCTCTTTGTACTGCCATAAAGGCAGGGTGGCAATCCGCAAAGGTCCGTTGCTTCCGTTTTACGAGCGGCTCGTCTCGAGCCGAACGCATCCTCCCGGGTTGAGACGGGCGGCCGGAACGATGACTACCATCAATGAATGATAGGAAAAATTATAAGCCTCGATAGCCTGTATTTTCCGCCCGGCAACACCGGGAAGGTTCTTACGGTGGGAAAACGGTCACGCAATCGCCATTTCCCGGCCGCTCTCGTCTTATACGAAAGCAAACCGCACATGTCAAGGGCTCGAATTCCGTACATCCGCGGTTACGGAAGCAGACTTATCCTGCCAAACCTGCCGGCCGTATATGTGAGGTCCATGACTGTCGTGATTGCAACCTACGGCGGTGTGATGTATAGGCAAAAGCGGCGTGTTCTGCTATTATTAATTTCCGTGGCCTGCGTAATCGTAAATCACGCCGCATAAAAGGGTGTTCCTGATATGCAAAGAGCAATCATGCTGCTGGTGGTGACAGGCTTGCTCCTCTCTTCCTCGTGTCTCCCGTTTATTCATCCCATCGGCTACCTGTTCGCCGATGGCGATAGCGCGGAGCCGGAAGAGACGTACACGGGCATCGCTCCCTACGCCGCCGTCTTCAACGCCATCGACATGGCCGATGTGATCCAACCTCCTCTGGTTGACGAAAGAAGGGAATACGCGGATTTTCATTATTCGTGGGATTTCGGTGACGCCGGGTCTGGAACCTGGCCGCACAGCGCCCGATCAAAGAATACGGATCTGGGGTACGTAACGGCGCATGTGTATGACACCCCCGGCACCTATATGGTCTCCCTGCGGGTTGTCGACGCGGAGGGGAAGACGCACGCCTATGCCAGGACCGTTACGGTACGGGATCCGGAGGTGATATTCGGCGGCGGGAAAACCGTGTGCGTTTCCACGGGCACCGATTTTTCCGAGGCGCCGGCCGGCGCCCGGCAGGTGACGACGAGCGACATTCTGGATATAGAACCGTATTTCCAGACGGGCCGCCGGATACTACTGCACAGGGGCGATACGTGGACCACGGACGGGGTGTTGTTCATTCAGAACGTCCCGGGCCCTTTCGCGTTGGGGGCGTTCGGTACGGGCGTGAATCCCGACGAGAGGGGAATTTATGAGAATGCCCCGCATATCATCTGCACGGGAACGGTGCCCGACACATCGTTCATCACCTACTGGGACGTCAATAATTGGCAGATCATGGACCTGCATATTTCCGGCGATTACACCCGGGAGGGCGGCATAGGGGGGGGTACGTATGAGTGCTCGAATATGCTGCACTACCGGATGAATATGGACGGTTTCGGCACGCCCATCGGCACCAGCCACTGGGATACGGACGGCAATTACAAATGGATGTTGATAGACAGCGCAATTCACGACGCCGGGGAATCAGTCGTGTATACCGGATCGGAAAAGCTGGTGGTCATGGGGAACCTGCTGTACCATTCCAATACCACGCACGTGCTGCGCGTATGGCAGGGGTACAAGGCCGTCATCTCCCACAACGTGATCCACGGGTCCAGCATGGACAATACGAACGGCCGGCATGCCTTGAAATTGCATGGTCCGGGTGAAGCCCTGCTGACCTCGACCGACGGGGATCACTTGAAACGCCGATCGCGATACATCGTCGTCTATGACAACCTGTTCGGGACGTCCGGCCCCTGGCCCATCCGGCTTGGAAGCCAAGACAGCGCTACTGATGAAAGGGTGGGAGATATTCTGATCGAGGGGAATAAATTCCTGTCAGGGTACGGAGAACTCTCTGCCACACCGGTTCAGATTTCCCTGAGGATCGCCGGCGGGTACGTAACGGTCAGGAACAATATTTTTAACGGGGCCCTTTCGAGCAATGGGTATACCGCGGTTCAGGTGGAAAGCGACGGTTTTATTCCCGCCATCGGCAACCGGATCTACAATAATTCCATCTATGACCCGGATGCCGCGGCGGGCGGTGAGTTTGCGGGCGTCTGCTTCACCAAAACCAGTAAATACTGCATGGCTAAAAACAACCTCGCCTATCTGGTCAATGATCCCGCGATCGCGCGGATAATGATAGACCATGGCGCTTATAACCTGACGGGCCGCAATATATTGGCGGGTACTGAGCCCTATGCCGACCCCGCCAATGGAGATTATCATTTGACGCCGGGAGCGGCCGCGATTGACGCGGGAGAGTATATCAATATCCGCTTGGATTTTGACGGTAACCCCCGCAGTGACGGCGCCGTGGACGTTGGGGCTTTTGAGGATTGACGCGGGGAAGAAGGCACGTTTCCAGCCGGGATCGACCAGGCGTCCGCCGGTCGGTCCTCCCGGTCCCGCCGTTTCCGCTTCACCTCCTCACAAGTTCTCCTCCAGCCAGTCAAACATACGCTCTGTGCCGATGGCATTGGCGCCGGCCTGGCAATGGAGGGAGGCGAAATCATCTCGCTTGAAGTACAGGTATGTTTTGGGGCCGGGGAGGAGATCGTAAACCTTTTTGGCCGCGCCTTTGGCGTATTCCTCGTCCTCTCCGTCCATCACCAGCACGCGGGCCTTGATTTTGGGAATGTCCGGACGGTAGTCGTATTTTTTGGCTTCGGTGATGAGGTCGGCCGGAGTCTTGACGCCGAAGACCCACATGCCGTGGTTGAGGCCCCAGCGCAGCACCATCGAATACTTGCACATGTCTTCCATTTTATCATTGAACTCTTTGGGGTCTTCCTCGTAAAGGTTTATGATGCGCGTGTCCAGGACATCGTTGAAGAACTGATACACGTCAGTGTAACCGGGGTTGAGGACGCCGGCCTTGAGGCGGTGTTCGTACGCCAGGGCGCGGGCCGCGAAGGCGCCGCCCATGCTCGTGCCCACCAGGGCCAGGCGCGATCCGTCCACGTCGTTTCTGGTGAGCAGGTAATCGATTACCTTGCCCACCGGTACCTCCCAGTCCTTACGGAAGGGCCGGCCGAACTCGCGGATGGTGCGGCCCTGGCCGGGGCCTTCAAAGAGCAGGCAGTGGAAACCGCGTTTCACGGCCGCGTCCGCCACCTGGGTGGTGGCCTCAATAGGCGCGTCAAAACCCTGGTGGAGGATGACCACCGGGCCGCGGCCTTTGACCAGGGGCGACCGGTAAAAGTAGCCGCGCAGGTGAATGCCTTCATACGGGATGTTCACCTGTTCTACCGGCGCGCCCAAAAGGCCGTAGCCCTTCATGAAGTAATCCTGTCCCTTTTTGTAACTGAGGAGGATGCGCGGGTCGGAGGGGTCGGTGTGGAGAAAGACCTCGCTCGCCAGATAGTAGTTGCCGGCGCGTAGGTACGCTTCCCCGGCGCTTACCTTATGGCCGCGGGCCAGGCTGGCGTCGCCCATGGCCCTCACCCGGTCACCCGTGACCGTCCACTCGCGGAACCAGGAGAGCTCGCTGCCGGGCCGGATGCGGACGGCCGTATCGAGCACTTCGCCGATATCGGCGGTGCGGTTCCACGTGGACGAGAGCATGAACATGAGGCGGGTGTCCATGATGTAGTCGCCGGTGAGCTCGAAGTCGAACCATGTGCTCTTTATGAGCTTCTTCTTGGGGAGTTCGGTCGGTGCGGCTATGGTGAGCGCGGGGGTGGGAGCCGGTCCCCCGCAGGATATCATGCAGACGGCGGCGATCAGCACCGCGGGGAAAATTCCTTTTGTGAGTATTCTGGCGGATTTCATACCTGTTTCCTTTCCGCGGCGTGACCGTGATGTGAGACGGTCCGCCGCACGGCCTTGACGGCCTCAATAACGGCAAAGAGCTGCTGCTGGCGGCGGCCCAGCAGGTGGGTGATCTTCTGGAGCATGACCCGCAGGGCCGGCTTGAGCGGGGAAAACAGCGAAAAAACGGCGATCAGTCCCAGGGCAGTGAGTACGTCCCGCGGATCGAGCACCGGATAGATGTATTCTCCTCCCAGGATCGAAGAGAGAATGCCGCCGCCCGTGTACACCCCCACGGTCCCGAAGATCGCGGTCAGGATCAGGGTGAGAATGAGGGCCACGGCGAGCGCGGCCAGGCTGAGCAGGAGGACTTCAAAGAAAATGATGAGAAACGCGCTCCTGCGCGCAAACCCGATGGCGCGCAGGGTGCCGAACTCGCCCAGGCGCTCGAAGACGTTGGCCCGGACCGTGGAACGGATTCCCAGCCCGATGATACAGAGCAAAAATACGGTGAACATGACGAACGCGTTTTTCAGCGTTTCGCCGAAGGTGAGGTAGAACTCGCCCGATTGTCCGTTGGGCTCGGCGCGCAGCACGCCGGAATCCTCAAGAAGATACGCGTCCAGACCGCGGGCAAAGGCCTCCTTGGTCTCCGGGTGTTTGAGATAGACGCGGGCCTGGGACATGAGATCGGCGTCCCACTGTAATAACGTCCGTGAATTTTTTTCCGTGAGATACACCGTCTTGTTGTCCCAGGGGGCCGCGTCTTTATACAGTCCGACCACGCAGAACTCCATGGAGTTGACGTAGCCCTGCGGGGTCTGCGCGTCCAGCGTGATCCACTGGCCGATGCCGACGTGATTGTCGGCCGCCATCTCCCGGCTGATCACGGCCGCGTCGTCGTCATAGACGTGGGCCGATTCACCGGCGGCCAGATCGTAGGCGTGGTTCCGTTCCAGGAAGGCCAGCTCTTCGTCCGACAGCCCGTAGATCATGCAGAAGGACGCGTAGGTGCCGTTGTCAAGCATGCCGAAGACGCGCACCGGTGCGTATACCTTTTCGATCTGGTCGTCATGAAGGCGGCAATACTCCCGGAAGCGCCGGACCGCCCGGCGGTTGGCGTCCATCTTCTTGGGATCGAACTCGGAAAAATAGAGCCGGCCGGCGTCCGCCGGATCGATCTCCTTGACGTTGGCCCAGACCGCGGTCACGTCCCCGGACATGACCGCGCGGTAGCGCCCGGCCAGTTGGCGCCCGGCCCCGTTGGCCAGCGCGCCGCTTGCAAGAAGGATGACGGAGGAGAGGCAGACCGCCAGTCCGATGAACAGCGACCGCTTGCGGTTTTTTATCACATTGCGCAGGGCGATGGTGAACAGTATTTTCAGCATATGCGACTCCTAGAGGTTTCTGATCGTGGTCGCCGGGTCGAGCGACGATGCCCGCAGGGCGGGAACGAAGGCGGCCGCCGCGGCCAGGAGGAATGACAGGCCGATCACCGCCAAAGCGTCCCGGGGACGCAGCTCCAGGATCACGGTATGGCCCATGAGGTAGGCCAGCTCCCGGGAAGGCGCGGTCACCCCGGCCGACCCGGTGGCGGCCGTGATCACCAGCGCCGCTACCAGGGCCGCCACGGCCCCGGCCGCGGTGAGGAGCACGATCTCCGCCATGAAGATCAGCGTGACGCGGGAGCGGGGGAAGCCGATGGCGCGCAGCGTCCCGATTTCCCGGTAGCGCTCCAGGCCGGTGAGGTAGACCAGGTTGATGATGAGAAACCCGGTGACCAGGAGGAGGATAATGATGAGCGTGTTGAGAAAGATGAAGAGAATGTCGCCGGCCAGGCGGAAGACCTCTCCCATTTCTCCCGAGTCGGAAATTTTGACCTTGGTGTTCCTTAAATACTCGTCCTTGCCGGGCAGGGCGTTGGTGCGCCGGTCCGCGGTTTTCAGTTTTTCGTCGCGCGTCAACACCGTGGGCGTGCCGGCCCGCTGCAGGTCCGCCGCAAGGCGCCGCGCCGCGGCCGCGGCCTGCGTCTTGTCCGGCAGCCAGGTGATGAGATCGGTGACCATATCCTTGTCCAGTCCGATAAGCCGCTGGGCCGCGTCGAGGCGGGTGTAGGCCGCTTTGTAGCTGAACAGGGAGAGGAGGATGAAATCGCCGGTGCCCACCAGGGTGAAGGACCCTTCCGTGTTCCGGCCCCAGCGGGTTTTGGTCGTTATCTTTACCTTGTCGCCCACGGAAAGCGACAACGTCTTGGCCTGCTCCCGGGTGAGCATGATTTCATCGGACCGCGCCGGATCAAGGTAGCGCCCCTCGGCCAGGAGGAAGGCGTTTTGATATCTCGAGACGCCGGGTGCAATGCCCATGAGGATGGTCTCCTCGCGTTTGACCGGTCCGTGGAGAAAGGCGCTCTGGCGGACCAGACGGGTGGAAGCGGCCTCCGGGAAATCCTTGTGGAGCATTCGTTCCGCCGCCGCGAGTGATGAGAGCGGAATGAAGACCAGGTCGTCCCAGCCCGTCTTCTGCTGCACCACCATGTCTCCCTCGCGCGACTTGTCGGACCGGATCTGGATATGCCCGGTGACGCCGTCCGCGATCACATTGTCGATCCGGTTATTCATACCCGCGCTGAAGGCGGCGAAGAGCAGGAGCGAGAGACAGACAAAGAAGACAAACAGCG
>CAYQRT010000172.1:0-1893 GCA_964419695.1 uncultured Spirochaetaceae bacterium
CACGCACCAGGCACAAGGTGCCCTCGGGTACCGGATCGAACTGCGCCTGGAACCAGCCGCTTCGTCCGCCCGCCAGGCGGTATTCTTCGGTGATGATGGTGCGGGTGCGGTGCGCCAGGATCTTTTTCAGGCGAGGGAAGGATGACCAGGTGCGGATATCCGGCAGCATCTCCAAAAGCGAACGGCCCAGAACGTCCCGCTGCTTCAGGCCGAGGAACCGGAGAGCGGCCCGGTTGATAACCAGCAGCCGCCAGGCTTGGTCCAGGACCACAATACTGTCGGAACCGGCATCCAGCAGGCGGCGATAGCGGAGTTCGCTTTGCTTCAATGCCCCTTCGGCCTCGAGCCTGGTTACCGTCCCCCCCATGGCGGAGGCCACGGCTCCCAGTGCGTCGCGGCCCTGGGCGTCGATGGAATCCTTTGCGTGAGAAGCCACGGTCAGGCAGCCGATCACCCGTTTCCCGCGCCGGAAGGGGATGAAGGCCTGACAAAGCAGCCCTTCGCGTGACGCGGCCGTCCGGGCGAAGATTGTCGGGTGTGAGGAATCCGTATATACAGGACGGCCGGCCCTGACCAACGCCGCCTGCGTACTGTCGGAAGAAAAACGGGTCGTGGCGGCGACAAAGGCCGGGGTCAGGCCCTGATGCCACTCCAGCCGGAGGGCCTCGTCCCGGCTTTCCGCCAGATAGACGCCGCCGCAGTCCATACCGGACGCCTTGACCGCGGCCCGGACGCACAGCCGCAGTCCGGAGGGCAGGTCCCGCGCCGTTCCCAGCGCTTTGAGCAGATCCCTCTGCAGCCGCAGCGGATCTCCCCGGGAGGTTTTGGGGGGTGAGTTCCGGAGACTCCGATTGGCGGCGGTCATTGTACGCACACCTCACCTTCCCGCCCCATGGCAAGCCTTCCCGGCGCGGCGCTGCGGTTCATTTTCGGCTCGGCTGTTTGACGGTTTTCAGTTCCTTTGTAGTAAGTATAGGAAAGGGGAAGAGGATATTGCAAAGGAATTCTCGACAAGCGACATAATCGAGGGTAAAAGCTTTCAATTTGACACGGCCAGGGCTTGTTGCTATAATGCCCACGCTGACGGGAAACGTTCGCTCCGGCCGACATTCCTCGCCGCGTAACCAGTTTCCATGCTTTTTCCACCGGGGCCGGCTTTCCTTTCACCGCTCGGGGACTCAGGGGATTTATGAAGAAAATCAACATCAAGCTTGTCGCCCTCTTTCTTTTTTCCATTGTACTCATTTCCTACGAGTTGTTCGTCATGCGGGTGTTTTCCGTGGGCAGCTGGTCCAATTTCGGGTTTCTCGTGATTTCCACCGCTCTCCTGGGATTCGGCCTGGCCGGGACCCTCCTGACCCTGATCGACAAGAGGGTCAGGAAGGCCCCCAACCGCTGGTTGTCGCGCTGCGCCATTGCCTTCATCCCCGCCATGACCCTGGGCTACGTCATCTCCCAGAAAATCCCCTTCAACCCGATCCTCATCAGCGAGGACGCGGTGCAGTTTCTCTGGGTGGGGGTCTATTACCTCATTTTCGGGATTCCGTTCTTCATCGGGGCCATGTTCATCGGCATCATGTTCATGGTGTTGTCCAGCCAGATGCACAAACTCTACTTCTGGAACATGGTCGGGTCCGGTCTGGGAGGACTGGTCATCCTCATTCTTATGTACCTGATACCGCCCGGCGATCTCATCTATCCCCTTATCATTTTATCCGCCATCGGTACCTTCTTCAGCATCGTGACGCACGATCACGAGGGCGGACGCTATATGATCAAGGTGTCCAACCTGGCGGCGACCGGCGTGGTCCTGGTAGTGTCCATCGTGGCCACGGTGCTGTTGGGCGGTATCAAGGTGTCCGAATACAAATCGATCAGCTACGCGCAGAAATA